>NZ_JBIMSN010000105.1:0-22796 GCF_043944905.1 Antrihabitans spumae | reverse complement strand
ACAACCTGTCCCGCATGTATGTAGACATCAGATGTCCCATATGTGTGTGGACTCAACAACCTCTATGGACTCGCAAAATACTCACAGGGGTGGGGGTGTCGAGGGATACGATTGGCGCGTGCTGATGCGCTCGATCGCTCTCGCTGCACTTGCCCTGATCACGCTGTCGTCGTGCTCATAGTCGAAGTCCGACGACACCGACGACTTCGCGAGGTCGGTCGACATCGGCGGCCGAAATATCTATCTCACCTGCAGTGGCAGCAATTCCGGCGGCGCGCCGACGGTCCTTCTGGTCGCGGGATATCACGATTCCTCGGACGCCTGGACCAGCGAGGATGCGTTGGGCTTGCTCACTCCGGCGAAAGGTCCAGCCGTGTTTCCTGCGCTGGCGAAGTCGCACCGCGTCTGCGCATACGACCGGCCAGGCACCATTCGCTACGAAGGTGACGGTCCGCTGACCGACCGCAGCACAGCGGTTCCCCAGCCTCGCACCGCGGCCGACATAGTCGCCGAACTACACGCGGCGCTTGCCGCGGCTGAGGTCCCTGGTCCGTACGTTCTGGTTGGCCATTCACTCGGTGGGCTCATCAGCCTGCTGTACGGCAAGACCTATCCCGACCAGGTTCGCGGCATCGTTTTCGTCGATTCGCTGAGCCCGACGCTGCCGGAGACGATCGGTGCGACGGCCTGGGCGATCTATCGCGACCAGCTCTTGAACCCACCGATCGAGCAAATGCCGATGCCGTCGATGAAGAGTCCGAACTCCGAGCGCGTGGACATCGACGCGAGCATCGCTCAAGTGCAGGCCGCTCCCGCGCTACCCACCATGCCGGTGGCGGTCATGACCAAGACCGAGCCGTTCGCGGTAGAGACGCTGCCTCCCGGACTGACGACAGAGACGCTCAACCAGAGCTACCAGAAGGCTCAAGACACCTTCGTCGCCCTGGCTCCCCGCACTCCCCAAATCTTCGCCACCGGCAGCGACCACTACATCCAGTTCTCGCAACCCGACCTGGTCGTGCAGACTGCCGACCTCGTCGTCGAGCGGGCAACGAACTAGTCCTGCTGAGCTGCAAGCCAGGTAGCAAAGTCCGGCCCATGCAAAGACCGCATCCGGTCACCGCGATGTCGCCGTCACGATCTCGTTCATGTTCGTTCGCTCCACTTCTCGGGTCATCGAAGTTGTTGAAACCCAGGACGTTACGAACGGCGTTCGCCAATGTTTCAGCGCAGACTCGACGCAGGGATGCTCGTCGATGTATCTGCACAGCCAAAGTGGAATCCGAGCGAACGTTCTCGAACTGCGTCGAACTCGGCGAGAAGGCTTAGCTGGTGCGGTCTCGGTCGTAGTTCAGATTCAGCAGATGGCCGCGCAGTATCCCGTCGAACTGGCCGGACCGGGTGGTGACCGGTCGGACGACGTCACCCCGCGTACGTCGTTGTCGCACAACGAACATGACGACGCTCGCGAACAGGACCATGACCCCCGCGACCTTGAGCGAACCCCAGACGTCGTGTTGGTCAGCGAAGCGACCGAGGAAGATTCCGCCGATCGGCGCGCACAGCGTGTAGATGATGGCGTAGACCGCGAACACCGGACCTTCCATGGCCGGGTCGACGCGAGTCTGAACGATTGCCGTGAGCACTGCTTGGGCGAGGGAGAACAGCAAGCCGAAGGGTACTAGCGCGAGTAGGACCAAGATCCACAGCGGCGCCCCATCCAGCACGTCCCCGAACAGGCCGAGGAAGAACAGCACGAGGCCGGAAACGCCGAACGTTCCGTAGAGAATCATCAAGCGGCTGAAGCGCTTTCGGAGCCGGCCGACGACTGCGGCCAACCCGATTGCGCCGACGGCCACTGCGCCGGTGACGATTCCCAGGTTTGTTCCGTCGGACAGCCCATGGGCGATGGCAGGCAGGAGCTGCATAATCGGTGCGACGAAAAGGCCGAGGAGGCCGGTCTGGACGAACGCGATAGCGATGGCCGGTTGCCCTCGGACGTAACGTACGACGGCCGCGAAGCCGACCCGTTCCGTTGGGCGGGTGTCACGCTCGACCGGACGAGTCTTGACGAGGATCACGATGAACGCGCCGTAGCTGAGGGCGTTGAGCAACAGCAGCGCCCACGGTCCGGTGATGCCGAGCAGAACACCGCCGAGGATTCCGCCGACGAAGGTCGAGGCACTCGCGTATGCGCCCAGAGTTCCGTTCGCTTGGTCCAGCTGGTCGACGGGCACGATATCGCGTTCGAACTGCATCCACGCCGGGTAGTCGAAGGCGGCGACAGCGCCGAGGACGACGCTGGTTGCGAGCAACAGCGGGATGGACAGCGCGTCGACGAAGGCCAGTGCGGCCATTGCGACATACAGGCCGAGCTTGATGATGGTGCAGAAGAACAACATTCGACGGTGGCCCGACCGCGCCGCGACGCGTCCGGCGAACGTGCCGAGCAACGCGGTCGGCAGGCTGAATGCTGCCGACACGAGCACGGTGTGGATGACCGACTTCGAATCGTTGAAAGACAGATATGCGACGGCCAGGACTGCCATCGTGGCCCCCGCTGCCGAAAACAACTCGGTGACGATGAGGCTGCGCACGTGGGGAAGTCGGTGGAAGACATCGCTCATCGGCGCAGGCACCTCTCTCGACTCGAATCGTGTGCAGCCATATCGACCCGAGGGTATCGGAGCAGGTTCACCGGCGATTGCGTAATCGATCGAGTGCGTCGAGGGCGTCGTGGATCCGGTCGGCGCGGACGAGCAGGCCGTAAGCGGCGAGAACGTTGCAGCTGATCCCCGCGGCAGTGAGCGGTACCGAACGCCGCCGTGATTCCTCGGCCTGCATCGAGCGGCGGAACCTCGCGCCGGCCACTGAGGAACCACCGATCCGATGACCGCACTTCGAAATCGAATTCGATCAGCACTCCGGCTTACGAGACCAGAGACCCACTTGTACGACCAATCACGCAGCCGGACATGGTAGTTCGGCCTCACCCGTCGTGACCATAATCGCCCAGCCGACACCGACGTCCATTTCCAGGAGCCAGCATCCTGCTGAGGGAGGTGCGTCGACGCTGAACCGCCCGTCGCGCAGTTGCTGGGTACGTGCCGAGACCTGGTTGTTGGGTGTGGATGCGGAATCAGGGACGTATCTCGCAACGAGTTCGTCGATGGCCGGTGACACGGCAACTTCGAGTGGTCCTTCTCCGCGGAGTGGGGGTATGGACGCCGGCCAGCCACCACTAAGGGCGAGTTCGTTTTCAGTGGTCACGCCGTCGCAGGTTACGTATGGCTCGGTCTGCGCAGGCCGGGCGCTGTTGCCTGTTGCGTCGCGAACTGCGTCGACCTTCGGCGGGTCGACGCATGTGCCTTGATTTTCGCTCGATTCGGATCCGCAGGCGACCGCGGCCGCAATGACGAATGCGGACACGGCCAGCACATTCCACCCTCGCATTCGGCAAGTATCCACTCGCGCGACTTGGTGGTCGGACGGTCCCCTTCGTGCGAAAAGCTCCAACAGGCTTGGGCTGCGTCGTAGGAATCCTCGTCGCGATTTCTGTTGTAGTGATCGCGTCGACGTACGTCTACCGGACGCTCGTGCCCTCGCCTGTTCTTGAATAGGAAGGCAAACACACACGTTGGTGGTGTGAGACCGACCGCCGTTACGTGTCGTACTCGAGGCCGTCCCAGGGTTCGGAGTAGCAAATGAAGTTTCCCGGCTCGATGTTGATGAAGTACGTGCCGTCGTCATACTGGCCGACCTTCCAACCGAAGGTGATGCCATCGACGTCCTCAGCGAACGGGACCACCTCGATGGGCTCGAGGACGTAGTTGCCCAGCTCGGCCAATCGGGCTTGGACAAGATCCTCTGCACCCGCGGGACCGGCCTGCCCAGGAGGTAACCCCGCCGGCCGACCGATCTCGTCGACGCGGACCTCGTCGAAGCTGCCGTCCGCCTTCCACAGAAAAACGCCGACGTAGGCGGCGCGTTCGGAGAACAGCTCCTCGCTGAGGAAGAATTTGCGGCCGTCCTCGGCGGTTCCGGCGTAGGGCACGTGGTAGTCGTCGGGAACTATCGTGAAGCGTTCGGGTGCCTGGTCCATAACTGCTCCTTCGATTGGGCTTACCGATGGCGACGAGGTACACCCGGCCGTCAGCGCGAGTACCGCGAGCGCGATTGTCGTCTGCAAACCTCGCGCAGCGAGCGTCGCGCTTGGTTCGCGACGCCAAGGCTTGGACATGGTCGACCCCCGTCGTGGTGTGTGCCGATCACACTAACCGACTGGAGGTCGGTTTGTATACGTTGTCGTCTGGCATGTTTCCCACTCGGCGCCCTGAAACCCAATAACGTTGTCCCCATGAACGTACGGTGGGCCGGGACGGGAGTACTGCGGCCAGGCGTCCTCGAACTCCATGGTCCGATGGGTTCATTGCCGCGCCATGCGCACCACTCGGTTCAGGTCGCGGTCGCAGACACGGGCAGCTTTGTGATCGAAGATGGTGAGGGGCGGCACGAGCGCACTCGGGCTGCAGTTGTCCCACCGAACACGGCCCATGCGTTTGAAGCCTGTAGCGCAACAGGTCTCGTGGCACATGTCGACCCGGAGTCCGCGCTCGGCAGGGAGTTGACCGAGCTTGTCGAGCAGGCCGACTCGGTCGCGGCGTGGTGCTCAGCTGGAAACACGCTGACGAACTCGAAACGTCTATGGAACGGGATCGGCCTTCAGACGTCGCTGGAGGCCGGGCCGACCGAGAGACATCCCGCGATAGATGCGGCGATTGCTTCGCTGGCTGCACGCGTCGCGCTCGGTCCGATTCGCCTGAGAGATGTCGCTGCCGACGTTCATATCTCGGAAAGCCGTCTAGCCCATCTGGTTACACGAGACCTCGGACTCCCGTTCCGGGCGTACGTTCGCTGGGCGAGGCTCCAGCGCGCCGTGGCTGCTGTTGCTGAAGGAGCCTCGTTGACCGAGGCCGCCCATGCGGCGGGATTCGTCGACAGCTCTCACCTGAACCGAGTCTGCCGCCGAGCGTTCGGGGCGCCCCCTTCGGACTTCGGCCAAATCCGTTGGCAGGTCGTGACTTAGTTAGCAGGTTCGTACAAGCCCCCGTCGTGCTGACGCCACGAAACTGGCGCTCGACACTACGAAGGGATCCACGTGGACATTTTGCACGAACCGAGGGGCACACTCCTGCGTTCCGATCGCGAGGCGATTGCCTGGCGTCGGTGGGTACCGGCAGATCGAACGTGTGCGAGTGTCGTCGTCCTGCACGGTCTCGGGGAGCACGCCGGTCGCTATGCCGTTGTTGCGGAACGACTTACGCATGCCGGGTTCGCAGTGACAGCCTTCGACTACGAGGGATTCGGGGAGTCGTTCGGACACCGAGGCGACGTCCGCTACGGACCAACGTGCGGTGACCTGGATCGGTTGATCGGTGAGGAACGCGTCCGCACCGGCGGTCTACCGGTCTTTCTCTACGGCCACAGCCTCGGCGGTCTGTACGCATTCCTGTACGCAGCCGACCGCCCCGGCGCTGACTTGGCCGGCGTCGTCGTGAGCGGTCCCGCGTTCGACTCACAACTCCGCCAGCAACGCCTCAAGGTCGCGATCGCGAGGCTGCTCGCACGTGCCCATCCGACACTGTCGCTGCCGAACGGGTTGCGATTCGAAAGAGTGAATCGCAGCAGCGAGGTCGTCGCAGCACGCAAAGCCGACCCGTTGGTGCATGGTCGGGCGACCGCGCGGTTCGCCGTGGATGTCCTCGCCCAGATGGAGCGCGTCAGGTCAGCGGCTCCGAGCGTGCAGGTGCCGTTGCTCGTACTGCACGGCGACGCAGATCTGATCAACCCGATATCGGCCAGTCGCGAGGTCGTTCAGCTCGTGCCGAGCAGCACGTTGGTGACCTACCAGGGTGCCTACCACGGCCTCGAGGAAGAAGCCGAGGCTCGAACATTGCTGAGCGACGTCATCGCATGGCTCGACGAAGTCCTCCTCGACTCAGGTCACCGGCTCCCGGATCCTGGGGCTCGGTAGGCGGCGAGGAAGACCTCGACCCCGGTGTCGGCGTAATGGTCGAGTTCGGCGGCGCTGAACGTGGTGCTCTCTCCGCAGAACATGACCTTGTTGACCGGAATCGACACAATGAGCCAGGTGAAGTGATTGGCAGCCAGCTCCGGCTCGTCGACCCGCAACAGTCCGCGGTCGGTCAGTTGCGCGAAACAGGAGGCGAGCATGGCGTGGACGCGTTCGGGCCCGGCCTCGAAATAGGCGCGCCCAAGCTGTGGAAAGCGCCCTGCCTCGGCGATAACCAGTCGCCGGACTCGCAATTGCGCTGTCCCAGTGAGCAAATGGACGAATCGGTGGGCGACCGCACGTAGCGTCGTCTCGACGTCGTCGGTGGTAGCGAGTTCCCCGATGGCGTCACGGAAGATCCTGTCGATGCCCTCCAGGCGATCGAGAACGATGTGTTCGAACAGCCTGTCCTTGCTGCCGAATCGTTTGTAGATCGTCTGCTTCGACGACCCCGCCACAGCGGCGATCTCGTCGGTCTTGGCGCCGAGGTAACCGTCGCGCAGGAACACCTCCATCGCTGCTTCCATGATCCGCTGCCGCGCCTGCTCGCTGGCGCTGCCCTCGACAGTCTCGGTTGGTGGCATGAGGCCTCCTTGAGGTCGGATTCGAATATCGGCTGACACCTTCCAAGAGAGTACCGTACTGTTCAGTTCACCCAGAACCGTACAGTACGGTACACCCACTCAGACGACGGAGAACCCGATGCGCAAGATCATTTCCAGCCTGTTCGTTTCCGCCGACGGCGTTGCCGAAGCGCCCGACACCTGGCACTTTCCCTACTTCAACGACGAGATGGGAGCCGCGATCGGGGCGGCCATGGCCACGTCCGACGCCATGCTGCTCGGCCGCGTGCAGTACGAAGAGTTCGCCTCGCACTGGCCAACCAGCGACGACGAGTTCGCCGACTTCATGAACAACCAGAAGAAGTACGTGGTCACCAACACGCTGACCGAAGCCAGCTGGAACAACACCGAGATCGTCAGCGGTGACATGGTTACCAGCGTCGAAGCGCTCAAAAAGACCGAGGGCCAGGACATCGCCATCACCGGCAGCCTCACCCTCGTCCAATCGCTGCTACGCGCCGGCCTGCTCGATCAGCTGCAACTGTTCGTCCACCCCATCGTCGTCGGCAAAGGCGCGCGCTGGTTCGACAAGCTCGACGACACTGTCGAACTGGCCCTGGCCTCAGCCGATGTGTTCAGCACCGGCGTCATCAACCAGATCTACGCGCCGGCCAAGTAGGTGAGTCAGGCGTCGTAGTCGACGGTGACCGACGGCGTGGTCGGGTGCGATTGGCAGGTGAGCACGTAGCCGTCTTCTACGACGGCCTGCGATAGGGCGAAGTTCTGTTCCATCGCGACCGAGCCGAGCAGTACCTTCGCCTTACAGGTGCCGCACGCTCCGCCGAGGCAGGCATAGGGCGCGTCCAATCCGGCCTTCAGCGCAGATTCGAGCACGGTGTCGCCAGCTGCCAGCACGACTTCGTGCTGGCCGCCGCGCAGGGTGACCGCGACGGTCGCCGGGGAGAAGTCGTCGGCGACCTTGCGCGTCTGGTAGCCATGGAAAAGTTCCACGTGGACGTGGTCCGGTTCGGCGCCCCGCTCGATGAGTAGGTCCCGCAGGTCGGTCACCATCTCGAGCGGTCCACACATGAACCAGTCATCGACCGAGGCCACGGCGAGCTCGAAGTCAAGCAATTGGTCGAGCCTCGGACGGTCGACGCGACCGCGCAGATGTGCCGGATGTCGCGGATCGCGGGAGCGCAGATGGATGATCCGGAGCCGGTCGGCGTACTGCGCTTCGAGGTCGTCGAGCTCGTCGCGGAACATAGTGCTACCGGCGTCGCGGTTCCCGTAGATCAGGGTGAAGCGACTTTCGGTCTCGACCGCGAGTGTCGTCGCCAGGATCGAGAGCACCGGGGTGATACCGCTGCCTGCGGCGATAGCCACGTAGTTCTTCGTGGCGAGTGGGTGCAGCGGTGTGCCGAACGATCCGGACGGTGTCATCAGCTCGAGGATGTCGCCGGCCCGCAGACGCTCCAACGCGAAGGTCGAGAAGGCGCCGCCGGGAATGTGTTTGACGGCGATCGCCAACGTGTCGGAAGTGGCCGAGGAGCAGATGGAGTAGTTGCGTCGGACGCCTTCGCCGCCGAGGTCGGTGCGGACGGTGATGTGCTGGCCAGCCTCGAAGGAGAACTCTTCGCGCAGGTCGTCGGGCACATCGAAGGTGATCAGCACGCTGTCGTCGGTCAGTCGGTCGGCGCTGGCGACCCGGATCGGATGGAACACCGCGGCGTGGGCGGAGGATCGCTTCGGTATCCGCACTGGCAGGACGCGGGCCAGTTTGCCGTTGATCCGCTTCCACTCGCGGTACTCGTCTGGGTCGAGCTGCTGACCGAAGACGGTGCCGATCGCAGCATCTCGCTCGAGGTAGGCCTCCTCGTTGCGTCGCCAGGTTGCGACGTAGCGGTGGAACGGGATCGAGGGGTGCAGGTGGTGGACGAGGTGATAGTTCTGCGAGAGAAGCAGTGGTGTGAGGACCCATTCGGAGCCGACGCGGTTGCGGGTGGCACGGTAGCGGTTCTCGCTTTGTGTGTCTTTCAGGTCGTGGTGCGGCAGCCAGTCGAACCACCAGGCGAGCACGAACATCGCCACCCGCCCGGGAATCAGGCTGATCACCGCGAGCGTCCACAGATTTCCGGTGCAGGCGGCCCACACGATCACCGTCAGCGACATCGTCATCAAGGTCGCCGTTTCCAAGACCTCGGCGCGGGGGCGTCGGCGCACGTTGCGTACCAGGAAACCGATGTACGGCAGATCCATCGCCGGGAATCGGATGGGCAGCTGCCACCATGGTGCGGAGCTGACGAAGTGATCGGGGTCGTTGTCGTCGTCGTTGGTGTTGCGGTGGTGCTCGATATGGATGAACGCGAACGACTTGAACGAGATCAGCGGCGAGACGAAGAACATTGCCACGCGACCGAAGGCGACGTTGACCCAGCGGTGGGTGCTGATCGAGTAATGCGAGGCGTCGTGCAACACGGTGAACAGCACGAAGACCGCGGTCGCGCTGAGCCCGACCGTAACCAGAACCGGAAGCCTGTCGGTCAGCGCCGCCCATGTGGAGAACGCGAAGACCGCGATGGCACCGGAGAAGATGCCGACAATGGGCCACGAGATCCTCGGCACGCCTTCTCCGGGGTCAGGAAGCGCGTGACGCGAGGCTGCGGGCGCGGGTTGCTTTGTGGTCGCTGACATGCTCCCAAAGCTACGAATCGCGAGCTGGCACCACCAGTGGGTCTGGGCACACTCCAATGTGCGCGCAGCACATATTGCTCAGGTGAGTACCACAGGGCCGAGTACCTGGACCAGTCGAAGTGCCGCGTGCAGCTCAGCAACGCGATCAGCGTTGGGACGTCCTCGACGTTCCTCTGCGCGGCGCAGGCGCTGCAAAACGGTGTTGCGGTGCACCCCCAACTCCGCGGCCGCGGCTGCCAGCCCACCTTGTGCGTCGAGCACTGCCAGCAGTGTTCGTCGTTCCTCTTCCTCCCGGCGCCCCACGACCGCCAAGGCACCGAGTTCGGACGCGACGAAAGCACGGGCAAGATCCAGGTCGCCGCTCATCGTGTCCACCAGCGCCAGCTCGACGTAGAACGTCACGGGAGCCGCCCGGCCGGATATCTCGACTATGCGACGGCCGCGCTTCGCCTGGGCGTGTGAGTCGCGGAAGCCACCGGGACCCCGCGACGGCGTGCCGATGCAGATCTGGACCATCGCGGGAATCTGACCGGACAACGGCGCGAGGTCATCCGACGCCACGTCGGGAGCCCGAGTGGTGGAGACCCACCCCCACAGCGCCTGGGCGCCGTCCGGGACGAGCAGCGGATGCAGCGATCCGAAGTAAGCACCGACCGCGGTACCGACGCGCGCGAGGTCTGCGTCATCGCGATCGGTCCAGCAGACGAACGCGGTCTGCCATCCGGTGAGCCGGTGGGACAGGGTCTGCTCGGCACGCGTGAGGTCGATCCGGTCGCCGGCAATCAACCCGCGGACCGCATCGGTCCGGGCCGCGCGGACCCGGTTCTGCATGCGGTCGAGCTCGGCCACGTACTCAGCGGCAACCTCGCTGGAGATGCGGTCGACATAGGCGAACGCGTAACGCTGCAGATCGGCCACAACCGCAAGGGCCAGAGCCGGATCCGGCACGAAATCGGTGATCCGGGCCAGGATGCGTTCGCTGAAGTAGGCGTGACCCACCCGGTAGAAGCGCAGCATCACATCGACGTCGTAGCCGCGGGCCGCCATGGCTCGCGCGTGCTCCAGGGCGGTGACCGGCGCCGTCGCGGCGTTCACGTCGATACCGTGCCGGACCATCGACAGCGCTGCCTCGAGGTTCGACGAGCACGACCCGAGCGTCAGGCCGCGGAGATCGTCATCGGCCCCGGCCTCGGGAATCCGCTCGAGGATGTAGTCGAGCATGTCGTCGGCGTACGACGACACGTTTCCCAAAAGATTTGCGGTAGTGCGGCGCAGTTCGGTGACGACCGACTCGGGAAGATTCGGCGACTCACCCGCACTCACGCCCATAAGTGGAGACTATCGGCGGCCACAGCAAAAGCTCGGATAGTGGATGCCCTACCTGTCTCGGCCCGTCTCACACCAGTCGATGACCGTGCGAGCGTAATCGCCGGGGACTTCGATCGGCGGCGCATGACCCACACCGTGTAGGACCACCAAATTCCAGTCGGACCGCTGACCCGTCCAGTCATCGATCGACGCGCGGGGACAGATGCGATCCTCATCGCCCCAGAGAAGCAGAGTCGGCGCCGCGACCCGGCGCATCGCGTCGAGCACGGGTCGCCGCCGGACAAGCATCAGCGACAACACCGAGGCGTACACCGTGACCAGGTTTCCCATTCGCGTCGGCTCGACAGCCGACATCTCGTCTCGCATGACACCTGTGATTTCCGGCGACATTCTGGTCATGTCACCGCCCGCATTCCATCTGCTGCGCCCGATCGACGCTGGATCGGCCAGTTGCCGCTGCGACAGTGCTAGGATCCGTCGCGCCGAAACGCGAAGCAGCACACGGGCGACCGGTGCGACGATGGCCAACCCCGCCCTGCCGATCCTTTGGCACGTGCGGGCCTCGCGGTCTGTCAGTGGCGGAGGAAGTGCCGGCACCACCAACACGAGTGCCGCAACCCGTTCGGGCGCCTGGTCGGCGAACAGCAAAGCGATCATCCCGCCCGCAGACCACCCGTGAACAACGACCCGATCGAGCTCGAGTGCGTCGATGAAATCGCGCAGGAACAGCGTGTTGGTTTCGATGCTCGCCGCCCGCCGGTTCGGCAGCATGGTGTGGCCCGCGATCGTGCCGGGCAGGTCTACCGCGATCGCGTGCACGTGGGGTCGCAGCGCCGCGAGTACATCGAGCCAGTTCGAGGCGCTGTTCGCTGGGTTGGAAACAAGTACGTGAACTGGCCCGTCCGTCGTCCGCGCCTGATCGGTTACGAGGTAGTGCACCTTGTTGCCGTGCACATCGACTGTCTCGCTGCGGATTCCGGACCAACGAGCTGCGCGCTCACCCCAGTCGGTGTACCGCATTACCCCAGGTTACGCGCGCAGGCACAGCGTTCGCGGCACTCGCCTCGCGCCTATCAAGGTCGAACCGCACTCACACCGTTGCCTTTGCTTCTCGTGCGAGCTTCACGAGCAACGCCAGCTCGTCGACAAGGTAGGTCGCGATGACGTCGATGTCGGGAACAAGCTCGCGACAACCGATAAGTCCGAAATGCAGCTCGCCGCCGAGGCTGTTGACGGTGATGTTGAAACCCTGACCGTCCGTCACGACCGATACCGGATAGTTGGCGAGCAACTTCGCACCGCCGAGGAACACGTCAACGTTGGGTCCTGGCACGTTCGAGATCACCAGGTTGTACGGCGGGATGCGATGGAGAAGTCCGGTGGCAAATGCGACTCGGGCAGCCCGCGCAACCAATGCCGGCGGTGCGAAGTCGGTGACGTTCTCGATCAGCCCGGGTGGGATCGTGGCGTGCTGCGCCTTCGCAACAACAGTGGCAGTGTGCGCGCGCGTCAGCCGGTCGACCGGATCGCTGACGTTGGTCGGCAGCGACGCCAACATCGCAGAGACCTTGTTGCCCAGGCTGGATTTGCTGGCCTCGTCGCGGACGGACACCGGAACCATTGCGACCAAGGGAGATTCGGGTAACGCGTCGTGATCGATCAGCCAATTCCGCACGGCGCCGGCAGACATCGCCATGACAACGTCGTTGACGGACATTCCGAAGGCGTTCTTCACGGTCTTGACGTCGTCGAGCGAAACGCTACGAAACGCGAACCGTCGATGGAGCGTGATCTCCTCGTTGAAGGGTGTGCGTGGAGCCAGGCCAGGGGCTGTCGAGATGACGTCACCGTCGTTCGAGCCGCGGCCGAGTGCCGCATCCACGTATGGCGAGACGTAGCTCCCGACCATCGGAAGCGAGCGACCGACGATCGTGGCGATACGAACGGCGCCGAGTGGACGCTTCGCAAGCGAACCGGCCGCGCGGGCGAGCAGTGTCGTCGAGCTCGGCGCCGATTCGGGCGTGAATGCGGGCGCGGGCGTGCGTGGTTTTCCTTCCGGCGTCAGATCGAGCAGAACTGTCAACAGCTCTGCTCCGGATGCACCGTCGATGGCCGAGTGATGCATCTTCGTGTAGACGGCCAATTTGCCGCCCGCGAGCCCTGAGATGAGGTACATCTCCCACAGTGGCCTGCGCCGATCGAGGGGCCGTGAATGGAGGCGCGCGACCTGCTCCGCAAGCTGCGCATCGGAACCTGGTGTGGGAAGACATATTTCACGCACATGGAACTCGATGTCGAAGAACTCGTCGTCGATCCAGTACGGCTGATCGAGCCCGAGGGGCACGAACTTCAACCGTTGCCGCAGGATCGGGATCAGCGGCGCACGCTCGGCCATCAGCGACGTCAACGCCGCAAGGTCGAGCAACTGCGGCGCTTCGGTCGGATCGAGAATGCACACCCCTCCGACGTGTCCAGTCGAATTATGGGTTTCGAGCGTCAAGAAGGCGGCGTCGAGTCCGGACAATTGTTTCATTGGATATCCTCTTTGTTGCGGTGGCAGTTGGTCGGGTACTGCCTAGGAATGTGCGCCGGCGAGTCGAATCGCCAACTCGGGGTACAGCTTTGCGACGGTGTCCGGTTCTGTGTAGGTACCACCTGGAAACCAGCGACAGACGTCGACGCAGAGCGAGACGATCGCGAGGGTGACCCCCTCGACATCGGGCACGGCGAACGAGCCGTCGTCAGCACCAGCCTGGACGATCCGCCTCACGAGCCGCACGACGTCACGTCGCAGTCCCGCGATCACCCGAAAGTGTTCGTCTGTCAGTGCGGCAAGTTCGTACTCGACAACCCGGGCCCGGGCGTGATGAGTCGCCTGATTCTTTGCGAACTCTCCGACGACGGCACGCAATCGGTCCGCAGGCGCTTCGCCGACCGGGTCGGCGGCTTGCAGCCATTCGAGGGTCAGTTGATGACCTTCGTACGCAATTGCGAAGAGCAGTTCTTCCTTGGACTTGTAGTGCGGATACATTGCGGCTGCACTCATTTCGAGGCGCGCGGCGACTTCTCGGGTTGTCGTGGCGCCGAAGCCGTTCGCTGCGAACGCCTCGATTGCGGCAGCCCGCAGTCGTGCGGCCGCTTTGGAACCGCTGACGACGCTCTCATCGACACTCATCCGACCTCCACCAATTTGATGGGTTCAGAATAAGCGATTGCTTATTTAATGAGCAAGCGCTTATTTTTGTGATTTGCCTCATACACCGAAGCACCGGGCGATTACCGCGGCTGGTTACGATCTCGGCATGCCACGCCTCGTACTGACAGTCATCGGTGACGACCGCGCCGGGCTGGTTTCCTCGCTTGCCGATGTCATTGCGTCATATGGCGGCAACTGGGAGGAAAGCCAGATGGCGGAACTCGCGGGGAAGTTCGCCGGCATCGTCGTCGTCAGCATTCCCCCGGAACGGCTGGACGGATTCCTGTCGGCCACTCACACGCTCGATGGGCTCCTCGAGGTGTCCGTGCACACGGGCGCGCACGACCGTGCCGAGACCGATCAGGAATCGACGATCCTCACGCTCGCCGTCCTCGGAAACGACCGCCCCGGCATCGTCCACGAGCTGTCGACTGTCCTGTCGACCCGTGGATTGAGTATCGACCGAATGACTACCAACACGCGGGAAGCGCCGATGGCGGGCGGTCTCCTATTCGAGGCGACCATCGATGTTCGCGTCCCGCCGCAACTCGATTTCGCGGACATTCGTGCCGACCTCGAGCGGATCGCCGCCGACCTCGGCGTCGACTTGGACGTCGATCAGTCCTGATCGCGGTCCGGCAGTGCGTTCGCCCTGGGCGAGCATCGCGATTCCGTCGTGCCCACTCGGGACCCACTTGCGCGAATAACAGTTGTAGTTTAACAATGGTTGCATGAATACAACCATTGATGAGCTCACGCCTCGGCGCAAAGCCATCATCTTGGTGTCGTGTTGTCTGAGCCTGCTGATCGTGTCGATGGACGCGACGATCGTCAACGTCGCCATCCCGAGCATCCGCTCGGACCTGCATGCGTCGCCGTCCCAGCTGCAGTGGGTGGTCGACGTCTACACCCTGGTGCTGGCGTCGCTACTGATGCTCTCGGGCGCTACGGGCGACCGGTTCGGCCGTCGGCGGGTCTTTCAGATCGGGCTCGTCGTGTTCGCGATCGGCTCGCTGCTGTGCAGTCTCGCTCCCAACATCGAGACGCTGATCGTCGCGCGACTGCTGCAGGCCGTTGGGGGATCCATGCTCAATCCCGTTGCGCTGTCGATTATTTCGCAGGTATTCACCGGGCGGGTGGAACGCGCGCGGGCACTGGGTTTCTGGGGTGCGGTTGTCGGCATCTCGATGGCGCTCGGCCCGTGGTCGGCGGCTTCTTGATCGAGCTGATCAGCTGGCGGGCAGTGTTCTGGATCAACTTGCCGATCTGCGCTGCCGCCATCGCGTTGACAGCGATTTTCGTACCGGAGACCAAGTCGAAGACCATGCGGAACATCGATCCGGTCGGCCAGGGACTTGCGGTGGTATTTCTGTTCGGCGTCGTCTTCACGCTCATCGAGGGTCCGGGTTACGGCTGGACCAACCCCCGGGTCGTAGCCGTCGCACTGGTCGCGGTGAGCGCCTTTGTAGCCTTCGTGCGTTATGAGCAAAGACGCCACGACCCCTTCATCGACCTACGCTTCTTCCGCAGCATTCCATTCGCCGGCGCGACCCTGACCGCGATCTCCGCGTTCTCGGCATGGGGCGCGTTCTTGTTCATGATGTCTCTCTACCTACAGTCCGAGCGTGGCTATTCAGCCATGCACACCGGCCTGATCTACGCACCGATCGCAATCGGCGCACTGGTGTTCTCGCCGATCTCGGGTCGGCTGGTCGGCCGATATGGCGCCCGCCCGTCATTACTGGCGGCAGGAGTACTCATCACTACCGCGTCGATCCTGCTGACGTTCCTGACCAAGACCACCCCAGTGTGGGGGCTAGTCTCGATCTTCGCGGTGTTCGGGATCGGCTTCTCGATGGTCAACGCCCCGATCACCAACGCGGCGGTCAGTGGAATGCCTCTCGATCGGGCTGGTGCTGCCTCGGCGGTGACCTCGACGAGCCGTCAGATCGGGGTGAGTATCGGTGTGGCGCTGTGTGGTTCGGTTGCCGGGGCTGCGATCGCGAACACCGGCGCAGACTTCGCTGCAGCAGCGCGACCACTCTGGTTCATCTGCGTCGGGCTGGGCGTCGTCATCACCATTCTGGGATTTTTCTCCACGACCCCGCGCGCCTTCCGCTCTGCCGAGCGCCTCGCCCCGCTGATTGCCGGTTCCGTTGCACCCAAGGAGGCCGTCCATGCCCACTGAGCCGACCACGGACGACGTATGGCGTGCCATGGCAGCGGTCGTTTTCGACAACCGCGACGCTTGGCGGCGGAGCGTGGTCGAGACCTCCGGGCTACCGTTCAGCAGGGTTCGAGTGCTCCGCAGGCTGGCCAAGCGGCAAATGACGCCGAAAGAGATCGCCGAGTCCGCGACCATGGACGCTCCGGCAACCACCGTCGCCCTCAACGACCTCGAGGATCGCGGACTCGTTGTCCGCGAAGCGCATCCGAACAATCGCAGGTCCAAGGTGGTGTCGCTGACCGACGAAGGACGTCGAGTCGTCGCGAGCATCGACGGGCTAGAGGATCCCGCCCCTCCGGTGTTCGCCAAGTTGAGCCGAAGCGAACTGAACACACTGCGGTCGATTCTCGCCAAGCTCGCCTAATCGTTCGAACCTGCAGATTGTGGTTGATTGCTCTCGGATTCCGAGTGCTTTCCCACAAACTCCCGGGTGACTGCCGCCTATTGACATCAACCCAACCTCCGGTCATACAATAATTGAACTTGTGTATGACCGAAGGGTTTGATCGTGGCGATCGGAAAACGAGTTGTCATCCTTGGCGGAAGCGTTGCGGGGTTGTGCGCCGCAGGGGCCGTTGCGCCGCACTTCGACGAAGTTATTGTGCTGGAACGAGATTCGCTGCCGGCGGATGCACAACATCGGCGAGGAGTGCCGCAGAGCAAGCATCCGCACTTCATGTTGAACTCGGGTCGGCGTGCGATCGAGAGCCTCTTCCCTGGTTACGAGGCGGCTCTTCTCGCAGCGGGCGGCCGGATGTTGAACCCGTCGCGCGACGCGGCCTACTGCGAGGCGGTCGGGTGGGCGCCACGCAAGTCCGGGTCGATGACGATGGTCTACGGCTCCCGGATCTTGATCGAACGCGTCCTTCGCGACATGGTCCGCAAGCTCGACAACGTGACCATCCGTGAGGAAGTCGTGGTTCGCGGCATCGAGACCGAGCGGGGTGGCACCGGTTCCGGCCGAGTCACCGGCGTCAACTTCACCGATGCCAACGGCGAACAATCGATTTCGGCAGATCTGGTTGTCGACGCGTTGGGTCGAGGTTCGTCGGTCCCGGCATGGCTTGCCGCGGCAGGCTGGGCAGAACCGCCGGTGCGGTCGCTCGACGCCAAGGTCGCCTACTCGTCGCTGTGGTATCAACTTCCGCCGGCTGACGAGCGACCCGACAGCTGGTGGTGGCAACACCTCGCGATCATGCCCAACCAAGCCAAGGGTGAACATCCGGAAGAGTTCGACTATCTGGTCAACTTCTTCCCGATCGAGGGCGACCGAGCGATCGCCTGCATGGGGGCGTGGGGTCTGGAACTGCCGAAGAAGACCGACTCGTTTATCGCTGCGGCACAACGGATCCGGACGCCGGTGTTCGCTGCGGCGATGAAAGAATGCGAACAGCTATCCGAGGTGCACCTCACTCGTTCGACCGGAAACAAGTGGCGACGGTACGACTTGATGCCGACCCCACCACTCGGCCTGGTCGCGATCGGCGATGCGATCTGTGCGTTCAACCCGTTCTACGGACAGGGGATGAGTTCCGCGGCGCGTTCGGCGATCATCTTGGCTGAGCGCCTTCGTAATACGACAGAACTCGATACCTGGTTCTTCCGTGCTTTCCTCGGCGATCAGCGCAAGTCGCTTCAGGTTCCGTGGATGCTGGCGGTTGCACGTGACCAGGGCTACGACCACGCGACCGGCACCGAAACGGCGTCCCGACTGGTCCGCAAGGTCTCGGCGGCCATGGTGTGGCCGGTCTTCAACCTCATCACGGCCGCAGCGCGCGAGGACGACGTCGTCGAGGAACACTTCGCCCGCGTATTCAACCTCGACGAGTCGATGATCGATATGGCGAAGAACCCGCGCGTGATCGCGGGACTGATCCGCTACAAGGTCAAACTGCTGCTCGGACGGCAGAAGTTGCCGCGAAGCTTCGACCTACAGCGTGATCCGCCAGCGACCGACTACACGTTGGGCGTGGCATGAGTGCGACGTGTGACGACGCGGCCGAACGCCTTACCGGGTATCTCGGATTCTCCTGCACTGACGCGAATACGGTTGTGACGGTTCGAAACCCGGCAGAACTCGCCCACTGGTCGATGCCGATTCTCGAGATTTTGATCATCGGCGGAGCGGTGTTCGCTTTCGTGCACGCGCTGCGACGGCTGCGCCGCGACGGTGACCCGACGAACCTCTCGCTGTGGTTCGCGTCGCTGGTGTATCTCTTCGTCATCGAACCGCCGTTGTACTTCCCTGGCTGGTTCGGTCTGGAGGAGCAGTTCGGCTTCATATTCGCGCACAACGTCTTCACGGTGCAGTTTATGTTCGACCGCCTACCGCTCTATATCGTGGCGATCTATCCCGCCCTCAGCCAACTTGCCTACGAACTCGTGCGCGTGCTCGGGGTGTTCCAGCGCCGTGGGGCCTTCGTCGGTGCGGTCTGTGTGGCCTTCGTCTGTCAGGTCTTCTACGAGGTGTTCGATCAGCTTGGCCCGCAACTGAAGTGGTGGGCATGGAATCTCGACAACAAGGTGAACCACCCATTGCTTGCGTCGGTACCGATGAACAGCATCATGGTGTTCGCGTCCGTGTCCTTCGGTGCGATCACCTATCTGCTCGTCAAACTCATCGGCCAGCCCGCGTGGAGCGGCCGACATTTCCGAGCGCGATCTTTGCTTCCGCGAATCGTTTTGGTGGGAGCATTGGCTCCGCTCGCGATGCCCATTGCGAGTATCCCGAGCGCACTCTTCGGTGGGGACGATCCGAATACGACGGCGCAAGCGATCGTGTTGACGATCGAAATAGTCGTGCTGTGGGTCGTCGGCGGGACCGTGCTGATCCGAGCCTGGCTGGAGCGGCGAAACGACGCAGACTCACAACCCGCGGACGCATTCGTTCGGATCTATCCGGTTGTTTGGCTCGTCGTGTTCGCCTTGCTGTGGGCGGGTGCGTTGCCCAGCTTCGTTGGGGCGCAAGGTGGTACGACGACCGACGGCACACCGATCGGCAATGCGCCCTACACGTTGCTGTGTTTCCTTGCCGCCGCCGCCTGCGTCGTCGCGGTTCTGGTACCTCGAAGCGGTCCTGCACGGCGACCGGAAGGCACCCGGATCGGGTCCTCCGTGCGATGATCCGGCAGTGAGAACCCGTGGCTGGCAAGGAGACTTGCCTCGAGACGAGGACGAAGCACGTGAGCGGATCGTCGCTGCTGCAACACGGTGCGTCGATCGGCTAGGCCCAACGAAGACGAACATCGCGGCCGTCGCCACCGAGCTCGGCGTCACCCGTCAAACGGTGTATCGGTACTTTCCTGGCCTACCCGACCTGCTCGTTGCGGTCGCCGAAGCAGGCACAGCGCAATTCCTCGCTCGCATGGAGGCTCATCTCGCTCACGTGACAAGTCCTGCGGAGGCGGTGGCGGAGTCGATCGTGTTCTCGCTGAACACAATTCCGACCGAGCCCTATATCGGGCTGCTACTCCAGGCCGGCGAGAACGAGGTCTTCACCCGTGGCGTGACGTCGTCGCAAGCGATGTCCTACGGCGCGCAGATGCTGCGGCGGACCCCCGTCGACTGGGATTCGATCGGTGTGCGAGACGGAGACTTCGAGTCGCTCGCCGAGATCGTCATGCGGCTTATGGTCTCGTTCCTCGAGTATCCCGCCGATCCACCTCGCACAGACGACGAGGTGCGACTCCTGGTCCGACGTTGGCTCGGACCGGCACTGGCGTCTCACGGGTAACGCAGTGAGAGCAACGTGATGCGCATCGAATCTCGATAACAAACGCGCTACTTCGGAAGCGAAATCGCCCGGCACAGCGAATCGACAGGCATCGTCTGTGAAGGCGATCCCGCCGTAGAGCCATGACGAAGGAGCTGAATCGCATGCGTTTTTCGATTGCCGCGACTGGATTCGCCTGTACCGCTGCTGCTGCGGCGCTTGTCGTATCCGCAGGAACGGCCGCAGCGGCCGATGGAAACACCAAGACGACGATCTACACGCTCGCCAACCCTGGAATCTGCGCAGGCATCATAGACGCAGGTCTCGGGCACTATCCGGACTCGGCGGCCCTTGGCCTCACGGGCATGTTGTACGGCGTCGGCCCGTGCTCGGTCGAGCTGACGTTCCACTTCAAACGACAGGGCGATGGAGTGACCGTGGACTACACGCGCAAGCTCAACGGTCCGGGTGCGGTTGGCACATCGAAAGACATTGTCGGACCGGGAATCGGGATCTGGGACGTCACCGTCACCAGCAACGGTGCCTCCTTCGGCGCGCAGCCTATGAAGATCGACATCCCGAAGTACGAGGGCTGACAGCGTCGCACAACACGGGTACGCCGACGCAGCACCAGGCGATATCGTCCTCGTCCCGGGCGGCCTTGGCGACATGGCGGCGGCACTGATTCGATTCCTGCACGGCGACGACGTCGCCCGTGGGGTCGCAGATTTCATGGAGTACGAGACCCATGACGACGCCGGCTGGGACCCGTACGCGAACGTCCACGCACTCACGCAAGAAGCACCCGGCCAGCGGGCTAGATCGCCCCGACAAATGGCAGCACAACCCTGCATTGCGGTTCGACGGCGTGCGCGGGGTCGAGCGCATTCAGGACGTATTGCGTTGCGATCGGGTCGTACGGCAATTGGAAATGATCCGTATTGTCGAGCGAGCATCGTTCCTGCACAACGATGTTGGTGACGTTCGGTCCGTCGAGGTAGCCGGTTGTATACGGAGTTGCGACTTCTTCGTTGCGGGTCATGATGTTGGTGAACGAGATTCCCGGTGCCACAGCGGCATTGGCGTTGAGCACCTCGATGAACGGCGACCCGACCAAGGCCTGATCACAGACGCCGCACTGTTCGAGGACCGCGGGCCCGATTCCCGGCATTCCCATAAGCGCCAGGAGCGTCGGCGCTGCGCCGAGTTGCGTCGTTCCGCGGTACCAGGGGGCTAACCCCACGTGATGACGAACCTTCGCCGCACCACCGAGATAGTTGTAGTAGTAGAACGGCAGTGTCGCTCCGATCGAGTGGCCGACGAGATCTACTTGCTCGGTGCCGGTCGCGGCGCGTACACGGTCGATGAATTGTCCGACTTCGGCTGCGCTCTTCTCGATCGCCGCCATTGCGCCCAGTTGACTGGTGGCCGTCACCCCATAGGTCAGAGCGAAAACGCACAAGCCGTTGTTCGCCAGAAGGGGCGACAGCGTCTGCCAGGCGCTGGTCATCGTCCCCAGAAATCCATGAACCAGCACAACGGGATTCGGATGCTCCGCTGTCGGCTTGCAGTTCCAGTCGTTGGATCCAGGAGGAGCCGCCCCCGGACTCTTCACAGACGCTTGGATACCCGCGAAGTAGCTGTACGGGACCGGCAGAGGTTCTTTGGCCACACTGGGACCCGTCCCGAACACCACGGCGGACCACGTCACTGCGACGACGGTTGCGATGCGGCGTTTCACCGAAGCCCGTTGGAACCCCCTGCGGTCCAACGCACCTGGCAGCTTCTCGGCACCGTTCATGGAGCGAAGCTACCAATGACCGACCAGTCGGTCAAGGGTAGCCGTATGCTGAATCCGAATCGAGGAGGCACGAATGGCACGACCTGCAGAGCCGGGACGGAACAACCTGCTCGACGCCGGCATGTCCGTGGTCGATGAACACGGATTGCGCGGCCTATCCGTGAACGCGGTCGTCAGCGAGGCCGCAATGTCCAAAGGTGGCTTCTACCAACATTTCGCTGATCGACGCAGCTACATCGTCGCGCTCCACCGTCGCTACCACGACGAGTTGGCAGCACTCGTCGTGGCAGCGGTCGACGGTCAACAGCCAGGCTTCGATCGGCTACGGTCCGGGGTCGCCGCTTTCCTCGATGCCACGTTGAATACACGCGGTACAAAGGCATTTATCGTCCAGGCCCGCACCGAGGCAGACCTGCTCGACGAGGTGCAACAACGCAATGCGATGTTTGCCGAACTTGTGCGCGCTGACCTCGAAGCGATCGGGTGGCCCGATGCGCCTTCGATCGCTTACCTCGTCATAGCGATGGCAGCCGACATCAGCCTGCAGGAGTTGTACTCGAGCGGCGCGCGCCCGGATCTCCGTCAAGCGCTGCTCGACCTGGTAATTCGGTAGACGTAGCGACACCAAAGCCCCTTCACGACGGCATCTGGACGGTTACGATCCGAAGCGGGTCGGGAACAACCCCACACATGGCATAGCGCCGCAAAGGACAGTCCCCGATGGCTACTTACATGGTGTTCCACGAGGTCGACGACGTTGCTTCTTGGCTGAAGTCGCCGAAGCGTGACGAGGTTTTCGGTCGGCTGGGCGTCACATACCGAACTTTCGTCGACCCGCAGGGCTCAAAACGTGTCGGGCTGATCTGCGAGATCCCTGATATGGATGCCTTCCAAGCACTTCTGCAGTCCGCCGAGGGCGGCGAAGCGATGAAACACGACGGCGTCCACCCCGACACTTTGTTGATGTTGAGCGAGAGTTAGCCGCAACGCGACGACAATTGGGTGGTTGGCTGCTGTGGGTGACGCAATGAATTGTGGGGAATTCCGCTCGGAATCCGAGAGCATTCCCACACTCTCCGAGAGTGGCTGACGACTGTGGCCCTCCGAGCAGGAATCGGCAGCGCCCGCCTTCACCTAGCCCAGATCTTTCTCCGGGCTGACGTGCCGGCTTGATCTGTTTCGGATTGGGTTTTCGATCTTG
>NZ_JBIMSN010000104.1:0-1138 GCF_043944905.1 Antrihabitans spumae | reverse complement strand
TCCCAGCTCATAGCACCTTTCTTCATGTACGACACCAACTCCGAAGGAATTACCGTGAAAGCGGCAGGCTAACATCTCCGGCGGCGTTGCCTTCGACTTGACCATAGGATTCGTTACATGGATGCACCCGATCGAGCGTCAACGGCTCACGTCCGTAGTGGCATCGCCATTGCGTTAGTGGAAACGGCGGCAACGGTTCTTGCGATCATCGCAGTCCGACGGTCGTGGCCATCTGCGGAACTGGCACCATATCTTGCGGCTGCCGCCATTATCGCTCTGGTCGCATCCGCCGTCCTTTGGGCACGACGGATCTACTACGTCGGAATCCGAAGCGTGAAGGCGGGAGTCGTTGCCGCTCTCGCGCCTGTACTTGTCGCCACGGCTCTCGTTACCACTGTGGTGGCAACACCTGAGCCCTCACGACCACAGCCCGATCGGGTAACGCAGGAGTTCAACTCAGTTCGGCCCGAGTTCGTCGAAGAGGCGCAACGCCTTCTCGACGAGCCGGGCCGAACCTACTCGGGTCGTATGGAAATCGGGCCCTTCCACATCCGCACGGCTTACGACAATAGCGTCGGTGAGGTGTATTTCCATGAGGCTCGGGGTGACCGACAACCATCGAGCTCGAACCCAGGCTGGGTCTATTCGCCACACGGGATTCCGCGTGGTTTCGACGAGACCGAGATGCAAGACGTCGGGGGGCATTGGTACCGATTTACAAATGTCTCGCTGGATTGAACAGCTGATCGATTGCATTCCGGAAACTCATGCACGAGGCGGATGCAGTCGGCGGAAGCGCCGACCACCGCCGGTCGAAACAGGGAGCGAAGCCGCCGATGAACAAGACAGCGTCGTGGTGAAGTACGTGAGCCGCCACCACCACCACTCGGCGCCCATCTAGTGCATCGTGGGTTGCCGTATCGTTTGTCGCAATCGCGACTTTGGGGAGAGGGGCGAACAATGCCATACGTAGCACTCGGACTCATCGCGTTCGTCCTGTGGCTGTATTGCCTCGTCGATGTGATCACCTGTCCGGAGCATTCGGTCAGGAACCTGCCGAAGCTCGCTTGGCTAGCCCAGATCTTTCTCCGGGCTGACGTGCCGGCTTGATCTGTTTCGGATTGGGTTTTCGATCTTG
>NZ_JBIMSN010000103.1:0-2836 GCF_043944905.1 Antrihabitans spumae | reverse complement strand
TGACACCAATCAAAATACGGCTCTAAGACGATGTGGTCCGACTATCGGGGACCTGCCAGCGTCGATTTCCTGCTTCATTCGCTATACGCCTGGCGGCGTCTGTGTCGCGAGCTCGCCGCGCACTTGCATGAGCAGGCGACCGAGCGTATTCATACCGATTCCGTTGCGCCGACAGGGTTTACAGCCGCATCGGCCCCAGTAGTTGTCGTGCCATCGGTTGCCTTCTATCAGCTCGGCAGTGCCGGTGTCGAGCAAGATCTGCCCTGCATCTGGGTTGGCGGTGAACTTGGCCCGCAAGATCTCCAGCATCACCGATTCGCGAACGGCAACCCAATCCGGTCGCAGCTGGACCGAGCGTCCAAAGTGCTTCGCATTTCCTGGACTGGACAGTTCCCGCACGATGTCTCGAAGGTCGGGATCGAGAGTTTTCGCCGCAACGTAGGCGTGCTCCGCCGTCGGAAACTGCACGCCGTCGAACACTGTTGGGTACGCCGCGAAGTTGCTCAACGTCCGGTACTGGCCAGAGAAGGATTCAATCGGGCATGCCGGTGCTGCATGGTCGATGTTGATGTTGTTCTCTACGTCGGCCCAGGTCAGGACCGGCGTCACCCAATCCGGCGTGATCATGGAAGATTGCTGACCGAAGAGGTACAGGTTCGGCACCACTTCACGGAGATGTGTGTGAACGGCAAGCCGGTCATCGATCATGTGCGTGATCCCGAGCTTGGCGCAGTGCTCGGCCTTGTCGGCTCGTTTCTCACAACAGCGGACGTTCCCGCGCGGTATCCCGGTGCGGTCGTAGAAGTCATGGATGTCTAGCCATTCCAGCATCAGACTACGAACGCGCGGACCACATTTCGAGATGATCCACACGCGGCCGTTGAATCGCTCGACCAGTCGTGGCAGCACGTCGAAGACACCCCTGGTTGCCGGTGAATGCATCGCAGCCTCGCGGCTTGTTCCTAGAAACTGCGTGTCCGTACCGCCGTCAAGAACTTCGCCACCTTGAATCACGCGCCCGAAATCCACGCCGAGCGCCGGTGACTTCGGTGTCGTGTTCATACCGACATGATCGACAAGGCGAAACGATAGCGCCAGCCAATTGTTCTCTAGGAGACAAACGCGCGCCGTATCCAGGTCGATGACCGCCGTCTTGTCTTACCGCATCGGTCCCAAGGCTTTCCTGTGCCTCAGGAGTTACACCACTAGTTTGCGGTCCGCGATTGCTCGGGCAGCGAGCCTCGCTCGGCTGCGAGGGGTGGTCTAATTGGACGTGCGGATCCTGGCCGCCGGGCGGAAAGGGAAAGCAGTGGCATGAATGAACTCGAAGCGGAGCTACTCAAACAGCAGAAGATTGCAAAAGCGACAGGCGCTGACGCTGACGCCGTCGCGTCGGCGTGGCAGAACAACGCGCAGCGGATGCTTGATGATTACCTCGCTCTGATGCGCGCGCGTAACGTGGCTCCATGTCCGATCTTGGTTTGTCAGGAGAGAAGTGTTTGGCAGGACCAAGATCGTGGAGTGCTGCGGCGGAACAAAGGCCGGGTCCTCGTGGTGACGCTGACCTTCACCGTGCTCGGACATGGCTGGTACGTCGGTACTTTGGGTCGATTTAAAGACGCGAAGTCCTTGTTCTGCATTGCCGGGCGGGGAGTCGTCGAGAGCCGCGAGAGGTCGTCCTACCTGCCGTATCAAGGTCCGCTTCCGCAGGAGGGACGCGGAGTCGAGGAGTATTCAGGTGGAAACGTCAAGAAGCGAGTCGATGTGGTCTGGACCGTCCAACTTCGAGACGCACTCGCGACCGGTCGTATTCGTGCAGACACCGTATATTGCCCCGATCGGTCGCTCGAACCCGGTTTCGGCGTCCACGTGGTCGCACCACCGTCGTGGGAGGGAGGGCCTGATGTGGATGAGGCTGTTCGAGAGATCTTGGAGTCGATGAAACTCGACGCTTTTCGTGCGCGATTTGGGCACCATCACGGATTCGACCGCTTGTTCAGCGCGGAGAGCCTTGCCGAGGCGGCGCGAACCCAGTTCTAGTTGAGTCGGGCGTTTAGCGATTCGCGTAGAGCTAAGGCACTCATGCTCCACCAGCTGGGCCAGCTAGCTGATATGAAGGGATCGTTTGTCAAGTGGCACGGTGAGACCGCCCCGATCGTGGACCGGGACGGTCTCGGTGTTGGTCGTCCTCGCTCAGAAGCTGAGGTGCCGCCAGCCTTTGATGTCTAGCCATGCGATCGTCGTTCCCACTACTTCGCTTGTCAGCCCTCCGTCGTCATGTCGGATTACCTTGACATGCAAAACACAGTTCTCTGTTGGGGTGGTTCAGGCCGTTGAGATACCAGACGTCGCAATCGTGGTCCACGTGGCGCCGTCTGTCCCAGATGTGGGTTGATGGAGCTTGGGGCTCGGAATCAAGAACGAGGCAACCTTTATTCCTGTTGGATGCGACGCCGAACGCGATTCGAGCATTCTTTCGGCGCGGCGCGAATAGAAAGTTTCAGGAAGCCCGTTATGTGCGGCCTATCTGAATTGGTCGGTCACACACATGAGAAAGTAGGTGGAATTCCTTGGCTTCGAACGCGGCTACTCCGCCAAGATTTGAGTAGCACCGTAGGTAGTCTGCTACATCGAGCCATGCAACCCCTGCGCTCACACTCATCGTGTCGGAGATAGCGGACGCGCGGTATCCCGAATCCGACGTCAGCGAACCGCCGAGGAGGAATCGCTCAACGCGACCGGCGCTCAGTTGGTTCAGAATCGCGAAATCTAGCCCAGATCTTTCTCCGGGCTGACGTGCCGGCTTGATCTGTTTCGGATTGGGTTTTCGATCTTG
>NZ_JBIMSN010000102.1:0-49515 GCF_043944905.1 Antrihabitans spumae | reverse complement strand
TCAGCTTCCCCCGGACTCTGTCCGGGATTAAGCGTGTCCAACACGCGGGGGCAAGGCCCGACCGCTCACAGTCGATCGGAGATGCCGGTTGTCACCGACCGGCTCATCTTTGTCGATGCCCCTGCATGGATGGTTGCTCGCTACAGGCAGCTCGGTCTGGATTCGAGCGGAATCCTGACACAGTTCATCGAAGGCTTCGTGACGATGCATGTCCCACCCGATCTTTGGTTCGTCGTAGTCGTCGCTGAGATGCACTTCGTGCGTGAAACCCCGAGAGTCGCGGCGAGGGGCGTGAAGGCGAAGTCCGGTCGGACCTCCCCCGCTAGGGTCGCGCCCTCGACGACGTGCAGCACGCCACGGAAGAACCGCTTCGGCGGAGGACTGCGCAACTACCGAATTCCTTCACACTGGTGTCGACTGTGCCTACAGGGCTACGGCATGCGCGCCCGCGACCGAGGAATGGTACTGCGCGGACATGGACAACCCGGAACCCAACCCGACGATCCGAACGACCGACCGAACACCGGGGCGTCCAGGTCTACGCGCGCACTGCGGATCGGTCGACGATCGTGCACCGGGCCTTCGACTGACGCTTTGTCGAGTGAGGGGTGGTGGACTTGCAATCGGCCACACAAAGCGGGCGGAGTGGATCTCGCGCTGTGACGCCCGTAGATCTCATCGCCCGGCGGCCGATAGCTCGTGGTGTTCCCTCGCCGCAATTGGATCCAGTCAGGCGAGTTGCGCGGCCCGAGAGTGGATCAGTCCTGACGGTAGGCAGAGCAACCGTGTGCGAACCGTGGTTGTTCGATCTGTTGAGATCTTCAGGCCTTCCCACTCATGTAGTCGGCGGCACGGCTATGGCTTGCTCGGTGGGCCGACCCCGGGCTTCCTGGAAGAGAGCGAAGGCGCGGAGAGGTGTTGGGTGGATTCTCGACCACGGATCATCGGCTGCACGCAGACCGTTCATTAGGGGGTGGCCGAACAACGGGAGCATCCGCTTGTCCTTTACGTCGCGCCCGTCGCTGAGATCGTCGGTCGTCCCTGAGAAGGAGATGGTCGCGGGGTCGGACCAGCTCTCACAACCTGTCGGTGTGGGCGCGCCACCGGCTGAGGTTCCACGTGAAACATGCGGTCGAGGTCACTGAGCCAGCCATCGTCTCCAACTCCCCCAACCGAGTGATTGTGTAGCTCCCTACTGCCGGTACTGGAGTGTTATTGCCAGGGACGACTCGTTGGATGGCAGTTCACGTGGCCGTTCGATTCCGACTGCGCTGGCCAAAACTCGGATGCACAAGCATGACGTCGACTTTTGGGAGCATGGTCTGAACCGACCAAACGTGACTTTGCGTCAGATGGACCGCGAGTGAGTTCGTCGTTGTCTGCGCGATCGGGAGCGTTCTGCTGGAACGGCGGTGGGAAGTCGTGGTGGAAAAGAGACCGTCGACCGCAACTAGGTGCGAGTCGGGAGGGCGGGTGACCGTGTCCGTGCAGTCACGTCCCACTGGTAGGTCTGAACGTCGTAATCCGTCGATGTCGGTTCGTCGTATTGGAGACGGATTCGATCTATCTGAGGACGTATTGCGACGAGCGGTGATCTGCAAATGTAGGCCAGCGTTCCGGAAGGATTCGCGACCGGGAATCGGATTGGCCGTACCGTGCGACAGCGTCCCCAGGCTATTCGGAGATGTCCGCAATGTTTCACGTGGAACGCTCGGGGACGAGCTCCGACGGTGGCGCTGATTCCCGATCAGTTGCCGCGTCGTCTACTCCGAAACCAAATACCGCACATCCCGCCCTGTCGACCGTTCCACGTGAAACACGGAGCTACGTCCGATCGCTTAAGGCTAGGCCTTCTCGGCCAAGGAACCCGGTGACATCGCCGCACCCCAGAGATTGACAAGTGCAGCCGAATCGGACGGGAGTCCAGGCGCGGATCGACGGACCACCTACCGCCCGACTCGATGACCCGCACTTCTCAATCTGGATCGGCGCCACAGGAATTCGAGTGACGGCGATAGGCGATCCGATGTCGCCCGTTGTCGATAGGTTCGGACATCTAGTACGGCTGAACGGGCCTCTCCGATCCGACGGCCAGCATGTCTCCGCAGACCACAATCACCCGGCGGGCGAACACAAGTTTCTTCGTCTGGTCGGGCTAGTGAGGCAACTTCTATTCGACAAATTACGTTTCGGCGTGTCGGCTGCGTGTCTCGGTTGGTTTGGCCGCGCCCGACTTCCTTATCGGAGCGGGTGCTGGCAAGCTTGGGTTCATCGCGTATGACGGTGGAGCTGACGCCGACCAGAGCCGCTCGGTGAAGCACGATCGCTGCGACGAGCCGATCATTTCTGGGGGGGCGACTCCTGTTGAAGTCATAGACTTTTCGATTCGCTGTAAGGGTTAAGGAGAGCTAATGCCAGGTGGTACCAACGTTTCACGTGAAACGTCCACAGAACCACTGTTGGAGGCCGGACGTCACGGGAAGGTCGATCCTGATTTCGCTGCCGCGTACCCCGGTATCTCCCTCACCGACACCCCGATAGGCGCTGCTGCGCAACGTGCAAGCCAAGTCCTGCACCCGGAGTCTGTAGCACTTCCGAAGCTGAAAGAACGCCGCGTGATCACGGTTGCGAACCAGAAGGGTGGCGTTGGCAAGACGACGACTGCAGTGAATCTCGCATCCGCGCTAGCACTGCAAGGGCTGACAGTTCTCGTCGTCGACCTGGACCCGCAGGGTAATGCCAGTACGGCACTCGGTGTCGATCACCGCTCCGGAATTGCGTCCAGCTACGAACTGCTGCTCGGCGAGACAACGGCGAAGGAAGCCATTCAGACGAGCCCGCACAGCCCGCGTCTGCTTTGCATTCCGGCCACGATCGACCTTGCCGGCGCCGAGATCGAACTGGTGTCGATGGTTGCGCGTGAAGGTCGATTGAAGACGGCACTGAGCGACGCCGCACTCGAGGAATTCGAGATCGACTTCGTGCTGATCGACTGCCCACCGTCCCTCGGACTGCTGACCGTCAATGCGATGGTCGCAGCCAAGGAAGTCCTGATTCCTATCCAGTGCGAGTATTACGCGCTGGAAGGGGTCGGCCAGTTGCTTCGAAATATCCAACTTGTGCAGGCACATCTCAATCCCTCACTGCACGTGTCGACCGTGATTCTCACGATGTACGACGGCCGAACGAAGCTCGCGGATCAGGTCGCAGACGAGGTGCGCAACCACTTCGGCGAAGCTGTACTGCGCGCGGTTATCCCGCGCAGCGTCAAGGTCTCCGAGGCCCCTGGCTACGGGATGACCGTGCTCGACTACGACCCGGGTTCGAGGGGTGCAATGAGTTATCTGGATGCAGGGCGTGAACTTGCTTCTCGCTCCGCCGGCGTAGTTGGGAGCGTAGAGCGATGAGTCAGGCACGCAACAAGGGTGGTCTCGGCCGCGGCCTTGCAGCTCTGATTCCAACCGGACCGACCGGCGGTGGACCCGTTCTCGGCAGTGCAGCTGCCGACGTCATCATCGGCGTCGAGCGATCGAGCGCGGCGTTGAAGCTGGCCGGTGCGAACGAAACGAAGGCACGTGCGGATGCCGCGGACGAGGCCGAACTGGCTCCGGCCGGCGCCGTATACCGCGAGATTCCACCCGGTCAGATCAAGCCGAATCCGAAGCAGCCGCGCCAGGTCTTCGAAGAGGAAGCGCTCACCGAACTCGTCCATTCGATCCGTGAGTTCGGGCTTATGCAGCCGATCGTCGTTCGACGGACAAGCCCGAAGAGCTACGAGCTCGTCATGGGCGAGCGCCGTTGGCGAGCAAGTCAGCTCGCGGGCCTGGAGGCGATTCCGGCAATCGTTCGGGAGACCGCGGACGAGTCGATGCTCCGCGACGCGTTGCTCGAGAACATCCACCGCGTTCAGTTGAATCCCCTCGAAGAAGCAGCCGCGTATCAACAGCTGCTCGAAGAGTTCGAGGTGACTCATGAGGAACTCGCGAACAAGCTCGGCCGATCGCGTCCCGTCATCACCAACATGATCCGGCTGCTGAAGCTTCCGATTCCAGTGCAGCGTCGCGTCGCTGCCGGTGTTCTGTCGGCGGGTCACGCGCGTGCTCTCCTCGCTCTCGAAGCCGGAGCGGACGCGCAGGAAGTCCTCGCAGCGCGCATCGTCGCCGAGGGACTGTCGGTTCGCGCGACCGAGGAAGCTGTCACGTTGGCCAACCGGGAGGACGCAACTGCGCTGCAACCCGCTGCCCGACGCAAGCCGATTCAGATGCCAGGACTGCAGGATGTGGCCGAGCGACTGTCCGAGTCCTTCGACACGCGCGTCACCGTCAGCCTCGGCAAGCGAAAAGGCAAGATTGTCGTCGAATTTGGATCGGTCGACGACCTTCAACGCATCGTCGGATTGATGGAAAAAGAAGGGGAAATTTAGCCCATTTCGAGGGGGTTCCGGCCATACGCGGTCGATACGTCACAGTGACAGGTCGTCGAAACGGACGTTTGGAGCCGTAACTCTCACCTGACAGGCGGTTCGCATCGCCTATCCTTAGCAGTGGCCAGTGCCGAATTCGCGGTGCTGGATTTCTCGAGCCGATTACATTCGGTGGGTATGGAGGCTGAGCGAGCGTGTCGACCAGCGTCACCGCCCTCACCCTCGACCGCCTCGACACCCTCCCGACCCACTCTCGACGATGTGTGTTCTGGGAACTCGATCCAGCAGTGGCAGCGACATCCAAAGAATTCACGGATCCGGTATTCGAGAAGGAAGCTTGGCTGTCGTCGGTGCTCCTCGAGTGGGGCTCCTGCGGACAGGTCGCGACAGTCGACGGATTCCCGGCAGGTTGTGCGCTCTACTCGCCGCCGAGCGCTGTTCCCCGCGCGACGCTGTTCCCGACCTCACCCGTCAGCGCGGACGCCGTCCTATTGACCACACTGCGCCTCGAGCGCGGAGCTGGCCGGGAAGACGTCGCCAACGACGACGCGCTGGCAAGCAGTCTCGTACAGGCAGTCGTCGCCGATCTTGTCCGCCGAGGTGTTCGTGCTCTTGAATCCTTCGGCATAGTCAAGACCGACGAAGAGAACGATCCCGATTCTGCGGCAGCCGACGCAACACCGACCGCCACAGCGGCACTCGACTGCTCGCCGGCGACCTGCATGATTCCCGCGGACTTTTTGGAAAGCGTCGGATTCGAAGTCGTTGCGCCTCATCATCGATTCCCTCGACTGAGGCTCGAATTGGACCGCGACCATGGTTGGAAGGCCGACGTCGAATACGCCCTCGAGCAGTTGCTGGCCGCCGCGCAGATTACGGTTCCGGATTTTGGCTACCGAACGAAGGTCGGTGCCAGATAGCGGCTTTCGTCCCAGGTGAGACGAAAGCCGATGATCAGCCGCGGTCGGCCGAAGCCAACTCTTCCGCCAGCAGTTCGGCGAATGTGTAAGTGCCGGTTGGCTGATCGTCTTGGCCGAGCAGGTAAAGACGTTTGACGGCAATCAGGATCGCCTCTGCGATGACGTCACGGAATCGTGGATTCGTGAGCACGGCAGCGTCGTATTGGTTTGTGAGATAACCGATATCGACCTGCACGGTCGGCATCTTGGTGAGGCGCAACAGATCCCACGTCCGACCGTGAACTCTGCAGTCCTGCAGCGAGGTTCGAGCAACGACCTCACGTTGAATGAATCCGGACAGAACCTGGCCGATCATCGACGTGGAACCGTGCGAATTGCCGAAATGGAAGCTCGCAACGCCGTTCGCGGACGGGCTGCCGTTCGACGCGCAGCGCAACGAGATCATCAGGTCGGCGTCGAACGAGTTGGATGTCTCAGCGCGTTCGACATCGGTCGGATTGGTGTGATGCGGCCGCGACAGGAACGTCTCCATGCCGGTGGCCGCCATCCGACCCTCCAGCCTGCTTGCGAGGTCCCAGAGAATTTCGGATTCGAACATGTCGCCGAACTCGGTCCAGACGGTTCGCCCCTTGTCCGGGCCACCGAGACCGGGATCGATGACGATTCGCTTCCCCGTGAGCTGCGGACCCGACCGGTGGACGAGTTCCTCTTCACTGATGCGGTGCGGATTGCCACCTGTGACGCGAGCGCCAAGCAGCTCGAGCGAACGCAGTGTGTCCGGACCGCAGATTCCGTCCGACGCGAGACCGATCTCTCGTTGGAACGAACTCAAGCCCTCGTGGGTCTGCGGACCGAAGTAGCCGTCGACGCGGTCGACGTAGAAGCCGAGGTCCTGCAATCGGCGCTGCAGGGTTGCGACGTCATCACCGTAGAGGGGTGCGGACAATTGGTAGAACATCGTCCGCGCGCCCAGGCTGTAGGACGCCTCTTTGAGCGACCTATACGTCGCTGGACCTACAACGCCGTCCACAAGCAGGCCACGTTGCTGCTGAAACGCCCGTACGGCGCTGTCCAATGCCTGGTCGAACGCCACATCGGGCGCGATCCAGTAGGTGTCTTCGCCGTCGTCCGAATCGATTGTTTCGCCGTTGTCGTGCAGATAGCCGAGACGGACCAACGTGCCTCGTACCTCTGCTACGGCAGCGCCATGATCGCCGTGACTGAGTCGATGCATTGCGTCAGCGCCTTCCTGTTATCGGCCGGTGTGCGCGCGAAACCGCGCGCACACATCGGTCGATTGTCTCAGAAGCTGCGCAGCCACGGGCACACGAGGGCAATTCCGCCTGGCGGCGAGTCGGTCTCAGATGACGTCGGACAGCTCGCGCAGGAGAGCAGCCTTGCCTTTGGCGCCGACTATCTGCTTCGCTGGCTTGCCACCCTGGAAGAGGATGAGCGTCGGGATCGACATCACCTGGTAGTCACGCTGCGTACCCGGGTTGGCGTCGATGTCGAGCTTGGCGATGGTGAGCTTGTCGCCGTGCTCTTTCGAAATCTCCTCGAGCACGGGCGCAACCATGCGGCACGGGCCGCACCAGGTTGCCCAGAAGTCGACGAGAACCGGCTTCTCGCTGGTGAGGACATCGTCAGCGAACGATGCGTCGGTGACGTTGATGATGTTGGACACGGTTGCTCCTGGTGTGTTGGAGAAAAACTTGGGTGGTTGGCTTTTCGATCAGCCGACGGCGACGGCGTGACCCGCGTTGTCGACCGTGTTGGTGGTGATGTCGCCACGTTCCGACAGCCAGCGCTCGGCGTCGATTGCTGCGGAACATCCGGTGCCAGCAGCGGTGATGGCCTGGCGGTAGGTGTGGTCGACCAGGTCGCCTGCGGCAAACACGCCCTCGACAGTTGTTGCGGTAGAGGGCGATTGGACGCTGACATAGCCTGCCTCGTCGAGTTCCACCTGACCCTTGACCAGTTCGCTGCGTGGATCGTGACCGACGGCGACGAACATGCCCGTCACATCGAGCTGGGTCTCTTCGCCGGTGATGGTGTCGCGCAGCGTCACGCCGGTGACACTGTTCTCACCAAGCACCGCCACGACCGACGAGTTGAGTACGAAGCGGATCTTGTCGTTCGCCTTCGCGCGCTCGAGCATGATTCTCGATGCACGGAACTCCTCGCGGCGGTGCACGATTGTCACCGAGCGAGCGAATTTCGTGAGGAAGGTGGCTTCCTCCATGGCAGAGTCGCCACCACCGACGACGACGATGTCCTGTTCCTTGAAGAAGAAGCCGTCACACGTCGCGCAGGCACTGACGCCACGTCCGAGCAACTCCTGCTCCCCCGGAATGTTCAGATAGCGGGCTGCGGCGCCCATCGCGAGGATGATCGCGTGCGCACGGTAGGTCTCTCCGTAGACGGTGACGGTCTTGATCGGACCTGACAGGTCGATCTCGTCGACATCCTCGGTCCGAATATCCGCACCGAAGCGCTTTGCCTGCTCGCGCATCTCGTCCATCAGGTCGGGGCCCATGATGCCGCCGCGGAAGCCTGGGAAGTTCTCGACCTCGGTCGTCGTCATCAGTGCGCCACCGAATTGAGTGCCCTCGAAGAGTAGTGGTTGGAGTTCGGCGCGTGCCGCGTAGACAGCAGCGGTATATCCAGCGGGTCCGGAGCCGACGATGATGAGGTCGCGGACGCTCGATTCAGCGGCCTGTGCAGAGGGGGCGTTCACTTCGGACATGTGTCCTTCCGGGTACGGACTGGTTGATTCATTCCGATCAACACCAGCGTAAAGGGTGTTGTTCCCGCATTCGCGTCGAGTCAGCCGATGTCCGACCGTGCTCGCAACTGTGGATCGTCCGCCTTGCAGCCTGTTCCGACGACCACAGCGGTCACGGTCGGCGGTGTCGGGCCGCCGACGAGCAGGAGGACCGCATCCTGGCCGCGGAAGGTGACTGGTGCCGCGCCAAGCGGTTTCGCTGCTGGATTCAGCCCGTTGGCCGCCAGACACTCGCTGAGGTTGCCTGCCAGCACGCTCGGCACATCTTGGCGTCCCAGCAGTGTCAGCGCGGTCGGCGCGAGTTCGTCGCCCAGGTCGACAGGTGCGACCGTCGAGGTCGGCTGTGCTTCGACCGACCCGCTCGGCGTTGGCTCGCGCAGCACGACCACCGCAAAGACGACAGCCACGGCTGCCGCGACGGCTGCTCCCGCGCCGAGTGCCCAGCGGCGACGGTTGACGAATCGTGGGTGCGAGGTCAAGGAACTTACCGACGTCGGACTGGGCTGGCGAGCAATCGCGGCTTCCATGCGGGCGGCGACGTCGTCTGGAATCGTCGTTCCGACGCTGGCGTCGCGGCCGAGATCACCGAGTTGAGCAGCGACCCGATCGAGGGCGGCAATCGTACGCATCGCGTCGTCGTCGGCTCGGACGAGTGGCCATAGTTCGGTAGCTACGTTTTCGGGGAGTTCGCCGGCGTGCAGATCGGCAAGCAGTTCGACTGAGTACGGCGGCTGCGGCACGCCGCTGCGAGTGCCCATCTCACGCCTCCACCTGATACTCGATCACGAATACTGCGACACCACACGACGTACTGGGCGCGAGGTTCGGAGAACTTCCTACCCCACACTAGTTTCGACGTACCGATATCAGATTCGGTTCCCGGGATCACGAAGATAGTCCAACTTTTCCGCAAGTTTGAGGCGTCCTCTGGCACAACGGCTTTTGATCGTGCCCGCAGGAACACCGAGGGCTTGCGCGGCGTCCGATACCGAGTAGCCCTCGACGTCGACGGCGACCAGTGCGGCGCGTTGTTCGGCAGGCAACGACATCAATGCTTTCTGTACTACGAGAGACATCTCGAGGTCTGCGTAGTGGTTGCGGTCGTCACGTGGCTCGTCGGATTCGTCCGTCGTCAGCGAGACAGTCGGGCGTGACTTGTTTCGGCGGATGCGATCGAGACAGGCATTCACGACGATTGCGTGCAACCAGCTCCGCACTGCGGCATCCGCTCGAAAGTTCGATGCCTTGCGATGCGCGGAAAGCAACGCTTCCTGCAGTGCGTCGGCCGCGTCTTCACGTGTGTAGGAAGTCCGAAGGGCTGTCTGCCAGAGATGGTCGTAATGGCGACGCATCAGCTCGGCGAACGCGTGGCCGTCCCCAGCTACGTGGGCAGCAAGCAGATCGACATCAGTTGACACCACTCCCCCGCCCCCCTGGATTCCGCACTCCGACTGTGTCGACCCCATCCGTCGACTTCCCCGACGAACACAATAAGCGAGAACCGCGACTCAGGTACGACCTAGGCCGTCGGAATGCTGATATGCCCCCCTGCCGGCATACCAACAGACTCCCGACGACACCCTCTGACGATCGGAACCCGGGTAGGGAGTTCCAGTGCGTCCCTCGTGGGGAGCGCCAATAGATAGTACCTAATCCATCAATAATCTAGCAAACCGGCAGTTACCTTTTTGCTGTCGAGGAACTGCGTCAGCGAGGCGCGGTGAAGATCAGGTCTGCGATCGTGGACTGGTTCTGGTTGCCCTTCTCGGCAAGCTTGGTTATCCACACCAGTACGTAGCGGACCGGTTGATCGCTGGTCACCGGAATCTGCGTTATTCCGGGACCCAGTGTCGCGGAACCGATTTCCTGCGTCTGATCGAGCGTCGGGTTCGTCGAAGGCGACGACCGGATCTCGACGACCGTGCCCGGACTCGGCGAGTTGATCGCCACCTCCGACAGCTTGGTCGGCTCTGGCAACGTGACCAACATGCCGATGCCCGACTTCAATTTCGGGAAAGGCTCGGAGTACTGGTCGGACTCCCAGACGGTGTTCGGATTGCCGTCGAGCACCAGTTTCGCGGCCTCGGGGCTGTCGGGTGTGCCCTGACCCGGCAGCGAGAACTCAGCGACAGCGCTCGCAGGGACCACGATGCCCCCCGGCGCGGGCGCATCGGTTGCGCCGGAAGGCGCCGCGGGAGCCGACGTGAAGCCGGGGACGGTGAAGCCTTCATCCCCGCTGCCGGTCAGCTTGTTGGCCAGAAGAGCACCCGCAGTTGCAAGGAGAATGATGACCACGGCACCGAGGCCGGCGATCATCAGCATCGTCCGCTTGGACCTGGCCTGTTCGGCCGCGAGTTCTTCCGGATCGGCGAGCGAATGTCCCGACGAACCAGGCGACCGCTGGCCGAGACGCAGCGCAGGCATCAGGTCGGTCTTCTGATCGACGACAGACGCCTGGTCGAGGACATGCTGGACGGTGGCGGCGGTGCGAACACCACGATTCGTTTCGAGTGCTCGCACAGCGACGGCGGAGATCTCGAACGGCACCTCCGGCCGAAGCTCACGCGGCTCGATCGGAGCACCGTCGGCGCCACGAGTGGCAGGCAGGAGACCGCCGACCTTCGCAACGGGGACAGCGGTACCGGACACTCCGCCGGGAGTATTGCCGGCCAGGGGCCAGCGAGCGGTGATCAAGGCATAGAGCATGGCGCCGAGGCCGCGGACGTCGGCTTGCGCATCCGCGTCGGCCAACGTTCCGGGGAACGCGAGCACGGCGTCGCCAGCGACACTGATGCGAACACGATCGGGATGATCGATCGACAAGGCGCCGCCACTGCGGTGTGTGAGCTCGGCTGCCGAGGCGAGCGCTCGGATGGCACGGGCTGCGCCGATCGGCGACGGCGTTGTTTCGGCCATCTCGGCAAGGGAACGGCCCGGCGTCCATTCGGCGACGACGATGCCACCCGAACTGCCGCGGACTACGTCGAGTACGCGGGCGAGACCGGGGGAATTGATGCGCCCGAGTCGCAACGTCCGAGACAGGATCGCCTGCGGACCCTCGTCGAGGGTCGACGTCGGATCTGCTGCCTGTTCCGAGTCGACGAAGGTCAGCGCGACCTCGCGATCGAGCTTCGTGTCGAGTGCCTGCCAGAACGTGAGTCCACGTGAGCCACCGTGCGCCGCAAGAAGTCGGTAGCGACCACCGGCGACGGATGCGCCAGGAACGAGTTTCGGTCCGCGAGGAGCACGCCGAACCGTCGGATCGTCGAAGGCAGGACGTGGCGGTTGCACCTGACCGGGAGCCCGGCCATCCTGGTCCCGCGGCAGTTGGCGTGGCCGGACCGGTGTGGTCGCATCGCTGGGCTGTGCAGTGGGTGGGGTCGGACCGGACGCTGCGGGTCCATCCGCGGGAGGACGAGGTGCTGCGGGTTCGGGTCGGTCGGCCGATGTGGGCGCCTTCGTGAACCGCACGGTCTCGTCGGCGGGCTTTGTGTTCGATGTCACAGTGTCTGTCGACACACCACCAGCACCGATGCCGGAAACGGTGGGCTTCGAGGTATCTGCGGCGGTACTGCCGACGGGCTTGCCGGCGATCGAATCGTCGCCCATCCTCACTCCTTCACGAGTTTGTCCCCAAGCTGGTCCCGCTGGTCCCACGTGGGGCCGACCACCCGTCCTCTGCCGAACAGGGTACGGGAACTCACCAACGCCAGTGATATCAACGGCATCGACCCTGATAGTCGGGATGACCATCGTTTGGGCGTCCATCATCGGGTCGTAGGCCGGTTCCGGCTCGGGTTCGATAACGCGGGTCCCACCGAGTCGCCGTCGCAACGCCACTGTTATGGCGACGATCTCGGGAACATTTGCGATTCTCAGAATTGTAAACGTCACAGCGAGCATCAGGAGACCGCCGATACCCACGCGAAGCAGTGAACCGACGCCGCCGAGCCCTTCGGTGAGACGGTCGAACCGGAGCAGCCAGTCGATTCCACGCATCACACCCGCGCCGACCAGCGCTGCTACGAGGACGATCCACACCGTCTTTCCGACGTTCGCCAGGCGCAGCGATCCGAGGCTTCGGCGCAGCAATATCGCGCCGATGATCGCGCCGAAAAAGAAGCCGATGCCGTTCGCGACGCCGAGCAGAATGACGACATCGTCGGCGTCGTTGGCCACGACGGGCGCCAAAGCAGACAGACCGACCTTGACGACCGTGATGCCGAGGATGATCCAGGTCGGGGTCCATGCCTTCTCTCGTGCATAGAAGACACGGAGGTGGATCAGGACGACCGCGTACGGAATAAGAGTGAACGCCGAGCAACTGACGGCGAATCCGAGCCGACTCGCGTCACCGACGAAGTTGCCGTGGCCGTACAGCGCCTCGCCGACCTCGGTGCCTGCGAAGGTGAGCAGGACGACGACGGGGATCAGGGCGATCATCGTCAGTCGGGTCGCGATCGAGAGATCGTCGACAACGGCAGGGGTGTCGTCGCTCGCGGCATTGCGGCTGAGTCGAGGCATGATCGCAGTCAAGACCGTGACGCCGAGAACGCCGTACGGAAGTTGCAGCAGCAGCCACGCATTGTTGTAGATGGCAGGTCCGGCAGCATCGAAGTGCGACGAGATACGGGTCGCGAAGACGTAACCGAACTGGCTGATCACCACGTAGACGACGATCGCGATCGCCATGCCACCGAACTGTTTGAGGCGAGCGTCGAGACCCCACAGCGGTCGTAGCGAGATGTTGTTGCGCCGGATCGCCGGGATGAGGCTGGTTGCCTGCACGATGACGCCCAGAGTGACGCCGCCGCCGAGGACGAGCAATTTCGGGTCGCCCATGCTGACCGGATCGAGCGAGATGTCGCCGGGGACCGCGACATACACGCCGAGCACAAGAAGCACGACGACGTTGTTGAGCACCGGCGCCCACGCGCCGGGCTTGAAATCCTGGCGGGTGTTGAGAATCGCCGTGAGAAGTGCGGTCAGTCCGTAGAACAGAATTGCCGGCAGCAGCAGAAACGACAGCGCTGTCGTCAGCTGCGGGTTGACTTCACCGTCTTTCGACAGAAAGACGTACTGCGTGAGGATCGGCGCTGCTGCTGTCGCGAGCAATGCGGCGGCCGCCAGCAAGGTGACCGCAAGTGTGAACAAGCGTCTGACGAACTCCGCGCCCTGATCGGGATCTTCCATTTCGGCTCTGACCAGCACCGGGACCACGATCGCCGTCAGCACGGCGCCGAGAACGAGCTCGGCGATCATGTTCGGCAACACGCTGGCGACGGTGTACGCGCTGGCGATAGCTGACCCGAGAACGGTCAGCAGCAGCACCTGCTTGAAGAAGCCGGTGATCCTGCTGATCAGCGTCGCGATCGCGATCGAACCCGTCGACGCGAGCAGCGCCTTGTTGGAACTATCGGGAGCTTCACGCCGAGCCGGCTTCTCCTCGAGCAGCACCGCTGCCGGGGCCGGTGCCGACGGAGTCGGCGGTGTCACCGGGCCGCCGGGACGGCCGGGAGGAATACGGACAGGCTGGGCGCGCTGCTGCTGGTTCGGCGGGGGCTGCAACGGCGGCAGTGGACGAGGTGGAAACGCCTGCGGCGGAGCCTGGCGCAGAGGACGTTGCGGCTGATTCGGACGCTGTGCGGGATTTGTGCGACGCGGCTCTATCCACGGAGTGCGCTCCCACGGTGCCGATGGCGCCGACCGTGGCGGCGGGCCGCTACCCGTCATGAACGCTCAAACCCTTCGTCGGCTGGATCCGGCTGGCCGCGGAATCGGTGCAGCAGTCGACGTCCAGCCAACAGCAACAGCAATGCGCCTGCACATCCAGTAATTATCGCCAAGGCTTGACCGTACGCGTTGGAACGCACCGAAACGGTCGTCGGTTCGCCCAAGTCGTGACCGCCCGGTGTTGTAAGCGCAACGTCGACGAAGAGGTTCCTGGTGTCGCTGACCTCGGCGGGGACCTGAAGTGGGCGGCTTCCCCGCGGCGGCAACTGCTGTTCGCCGATGTCGGTGATCTTCATCTCCGGCGGTGCATCGATGCGTAGTCGCACACGAATGCCGACCGGAAGATCGTTGCGGGCGACCAGAAGCAGTGGGCTCTGTTCCGAGGCGAGGGTGTACACACCACCGGGCGAGAGGACGGTTACCGACCTGAACATCGCGTCGACGGACTGTCGCGATTGCGACATCCGCGCCTCCGCCGCAGCTTCCGCCGCGGACCGTCCGTCGTCGCGCCGACCCGACAGTGACATCACACGCAACAGATCTTCGCGCAGCGGTGCGCCGAACAGTCGCGGCGTCAGTTCCGACTGCGGATCTTCGACGAGCGCACCGAGCAGTGCCGTCACCGAAGCGGCCTGCGAGCCCACCGCCGCACGGATCGATTCGGGTACCGCGTCGTCGACGGCCTGCTGTGGATAGGTCAAGGCGAACGGCCGCAGGTCCGCAGGCCGACCGAGGAGGTCGGTGAACGATCGTGGGGTGGCGAGCCCGGATCTAAGCAGCGTTGTGACTGCCGAGAGGATCGCTGCCGCTTCGTTGCCGTCGGCGGTCCACTGCTGCGGCGGCACGAGCAGCATCGATCGTGGTCGGTTGGGTTGCGGGGTCAGCGCCGACCAACTGATCGCGCCGAGCGCGTCCTGCAGCCTGGCCTCGCGGGAATCGTCTTCCAGGTCGTAGCGCGCCTTTGCCGGGGTGAACGACGGCGTCTGTGGCTGCGCACCGACCGCAGCGAGTGCGGTTGCCGCAGAGATATCGAAGGTCGCGGCGTGCAGCGGTTCGGTGTTCGCGGGTGCATCCGGTGTGTTGGCCGGCGCAGAAGGCGGGACCGCGGTCGGTATGCGGACCAGGTCGGGCTGAGCAGTGACATCTTCGGTGTTGCCGTCGACCGCATTTCCGGCGACGACGACCGTCGTGGTTCCGAGCGAGCGCACGAACATGCCGGTGTCGTCGTCGATCGTCCCGGCATCAGGCCAGGTGACGCCGCGGACCGACGTCGCACCCAAGATCCCGTCGACGATGTCGGCAGGAGCCGTGATGGCGCTTGCCGTGATTTCGGAGTCGTTCAATGTTGCCACCGCCGGTACATCGACCTGCGCGAACGGCATTGCGAGCGTGCACATCTCGGTGGCTATCGAGCGGAGCTGTTCCAGCCATTCCGCAGCCACGGCTGCGCCGGTGCCGTCGCGCGTCGGACCGGTCGGATCGTCGGGATTTTCGAGGACGAGATAGCCACGTGCCATGTTCGACACGGTGATCAGCAGGTCGGGGTCGACGGCTATGCAGGTGCTGTCGCGCAAGCGTCTCGCGTCGTCGGCGGATGGTCCGGTCGCGAATTCGAGTGCGCTGACCAATTGCCCGAGGCGGCCGTCCTTACGCAACGAGGTTGCCAGATCGTCGTCGACGAGGCGGACGCGTTGATCGAGCGAGCCGGGGATGCCTGCGACGAGCCGGGGTCGGTCGGCGAGCGGCCACAGCAGTGTCGTCGCGACCGGCGTCGCAGTCGATGGTGCTACGGCTCTGGCGTCGTCGGCCGCTGGGTCGGGCGCCGTCGGGTCCGGTGGCACGCCGAGCACGGGGAGCAGAAAGCGAGCGTCGTCGAGTCGGGCTTCGTCACCGAACTCGGGAGCGCCGTTGACGTTCAACAGAAAGGGATAGATCCCCGGCTGGCCGATACCGAGGTTCGGTGGTGCGTCGGGTCCGGGCTGGGCCGCGCGCAACGGCATGGTCAACGTGAAGGTCTTCTTCTGACCGGCGCCGAGCCGATCGGCGACGGTGACGAACTCCCCGACGATGTCGAAGTTGTACTGATCGAGGCGCAACGAGGTCCGCAGCTCGGCAGACGTTGCCACCGCGGCTGCCCGTTGCATCCGGACATTGATGTCGTCGACGGGTCGGTCTCCGACGTTGGTGACGGTTGCACTCACGCTGACGGTCGGGTCGCTTGTAGTGGTGACCGAACTCGGACTCACCGCGTCCACCGAGAGTTCCAGAAATCGCGGTGCGCGGTCGGTGAGCGGCGGCTCGGTGCCGGGAGCTTGGATACCTGGCTCCGAGTTGCCCGGGACAGCGATCGCGGTCGCCGCCGCCGGACCCAACGCCAGCGCCACGCTTGCCAGCAAAGCCGTCGCAATGCGCGACTGTTTCCGCCACCGCGTCATTCGTCGCCGGCACCGACGGTCGGGCGCTGCGGATCCGAGATCGGATCGGCGAGCTGCGCGATCAGTTTTCCCGCTACTTCGGCAAGTCGACGCTCGTCGGCGTAGGCGAGCCGCGATTCGAGTTCGGCGAGAGGAACCCAGGCAACCTCGGTGACCTCGATATCGGCATCGGAGAGCTCGCCGCCGAGATAACGAAGTAGGTAATGGTGAACAGTTTTGTGAATTCGGCGACCCTCGGCGACGAACCAATAGTCGATGCTGCCGAGCGAGGCGAGCACTTTTCCGCGAATTCCGGTCTCTTCGGCGACTTCACGCATCGCCGTTTGCTCAGCTGTTTCGCCCTGCTCGATGTGGCCTTTCGGCAGGGACCAGAGCAACCGGCCGCGACGGTCGGTTCGGCCGATCAGCGCTGCGCACAACGCTTCTCGTGGGCCGTCCAGGCCATCGACGACCAAACCGCCCGCCGAGGTTTCGCGCACCGTCTTGAGCCGCGGTTTCGTCTGATTTCCGACCGCACCCCGGCGTCGCGGCTGGCGACGACGATTGTTGGCGCGTTCGGCTGGAGACACCCGATCAATTCTAGCTGTGTTGGCGCCTCTCGCCGGAAGGGCGCTCCGAAGCAACGTCTCACCTAAGCTGCATCCTTGTGTCATCTCCAACCCCGAACGGTAAGTCGTCGAGCGGCGCATCCTCCGACGACGAGCGCCGCTCTCGGCTCCTCGCGGGCGCCGCAGTCACTTTAGGGGGACTCTCGGATGTGCTGACGCCGCTCGGTGCCTTGTTCGCGGCAGAGGGTCACGAGCTGTATCTGGTCGGTGGCAGCGTGCGCGACGCGATACTCGGTCGGCTCGGGTCCGATCTCGACTTCACCACCGATGCGCGTCCGGAGGCTGTCCAATCGATCCTGCGGCGCTGGGCCGACAACCAGTGGGACACCGGGATTGCCTTCGGAACGATCAGCGCGTCGAAAGATCAGCAGCAGATCGAGATAACGACATACCGCGCGGATTCCTACGACCGCGTCTCCCGCAATCCCGTCGTCGCGTTCGGTGACACCCTTGCCGGGGACCTGATCCGGCGCGATTTCAGCGTCAACGCAATGGCGGTGCGGATCGGCGCAGATGGATCGCTGGAATTCGTCGACCCGCTCGGTGGCCTCGACGCACTTGTTGCAGGGGTGCTCGACACTCCAGCAGCTCCGCAGGATTCGTTCGGCGACGATCCGCTGCGAATGTTGCGCGCTGCACGATTCGTGTCGCAACTCGGGTTCACCCTCGCGCCACGAGTTGTCGACGCGATGCGTGAGATGGCCGGCGAAATCGACCGGATCACCGCCGAACGGGTGCAAGCCGAACTCGACAAACTCGTCCTGGGCGACCACGCGACCGACGGCGTCGACATCATCTGCGAAACGGGTCTTGCCGATCGTGTGTTGCCCGAGGTGCCTGCGATGAAGCTCGAGATCGACGAGCATCACCAGCACAAGGACGTCTATCAGCATTCGCTGACCGTGTTGCAGCAAGCGATCGACCTCGAGGACGGCGACCCCGACCTCGTTCTGCGTTGGGCGGCGTTGCTGCACGACATCGGCAAACCGGACACACGCCGACTCGAACAGGGCGGCGGCGTCAGCTTCCACCACCACGAGGTGGTCGGCGCAAAAATGGTGCGCAAGCGGATGCGGGCGCTGAAGTATCCGAAAGCGCTGACCGACGATGTCGCGCAACTCGTCTTCCTGCACCTCCGGTTCCACGGCTACGGCAAGGGGCAGTGGACGGATTCGGCGGTCCGCCGCTATGTCACCGATGCCGGCGACCTGCTCCCCCGGCTGCATAAATTGGTCCGCGCCGACTGCACGACGCGTAACAAGCGTCGAGCTGCCGCGTTGCAAGCTACCTACGACGACCTCGAGTTGCGGATCGACAAGATCGCCGCGCAGGAAGATCTTGCACGTGTTCGTCCCGACCTCGACGGCAACGCGATCATGGAACTGCTCGACATACCCGCCGGCCCGAAAGTGGGCATGGCCTGGCGGTTTCTCAAGGAACTTCGCCTCGATCGCGGACCGTTGAGCCGCGACGAGGCCGAAGCCGAACTTGTGAAATGGTGGGCGTCGCAGGGCGATACGACCGCCTGATTTGCTGGTTGGCTGCTCAGCCGACGTGCATGAGGCGTGCCGCTTCGCGCACGATGTGCGCGAGTGCGCCGCCACCCCATTGATCGATCGCGGCGTCGATCTCCGTGGGATCGGTACCGGCGACTTCGAGGGTGAGCCGCGCGCCGTGTCCCGTCCCTTCACCGAGTGTCAGCCGGACGTCGTCGCCAGGCTCGCCCACGCCCGTCGAAAAGCTGAAGGAGCGCTGCGGGTCGAGTTCGGTGACGGTACCGAGCACGACGTCCGGTGCCGCGAACGGCCGAAACTGCTCGCCGACCGCGGGTGCATCTATGCCGCCGAAGAACAGCTGCCACGCGACATCCGCGCTACAGATGAGCTGTCGCTCGAACCTGACCTGCCAGCCGCCGTCGGCGTTGGTCACCTGCGGCTGATCGAGGCCGAAGCGGGTGACGAGTTCTTCGTGCCGTTCGTCGCGACGATCGGCCGTGGCGGAATCCGGTTCGCGATCTGCCAAAACCGACTCCAGCGCAGCGAAGCACTGTTCCCAGCCGGTCGCGAAACTCGCGGCGCCTGCCCGATCTCCGAAGTGATGCGTCAGCGTGAGAACCGTCCCGACAGCCGAAGAGGCGAGCTGGAACTCGAGCACGTCCTCTTCCCAGGTGAACACCAGCCGATGGGGAGGTTCGATCGCCCGCACCTGCCCGTCGCCGCCGAAGCCGAAGCGGACGACTCCCTCAGGCTTCAATTCGATTTCGACGTCGGACGGAAACCAGTGCTTCAGGTTGTCGGACGTCGTGATGGCGCGCCACACGCGGTCGACGGGATGGTCGTATGTGCGGGTCAGCCGGATCGACGGCTGGGTTGGCGAGTCGAGAAACTCCGTATTCATGATTCCTCCGCTTCCATTGCGTCCAGGTGGTCACCGAGTAGATCGAGGCGGCGCTCCCACATCCATCGGTAGGGTTCGAGCCAGTCCGCGACTTCCATCAGTGGCTCCGCGCGGAGCTGATACCAGCGGCGTTGCGCGTCGACACGGACGGTGACGAAGCCGGCCTCGCGCAGGATCCGAAGATGCTTGGAAACGACCGGCTGGCTCACTTCTATCTCGGTAACCAGGTCGTTGACGGACTTCGGCCCGCTGCGCAGCGAATCCAGGATTTCGCGGCGGACCGGCTGCGCGAGTGCCTCGAAGATCAGGGACATATCTGCAATATGCCAGCTTTGATATATAACGTCAATGGCATATATAGGCGTCTCGTCGCTCTACCGGGATACTTGTCGCGTGCCTCGTGATACCGATGACGATCAGTCCGACCGCTCGCCCGCTTCGCCGCGACGATCAGGTCCGCCGCCGCGTCCGCCCGTTTCGGTCAAGCCGTTCGAGGTTGCCGCCGCGCCGAAGGCGCCGACGAGGATGTTGATCGCGGGCTGTCTGTGGCTGGTCTCGGCGTTGCTCGCGCTGCCAACCGTGCTGTATGCGCAAAGCAGATTCGACGAGAACTCGGCTGTGCTCCTCGAGCGCCTCACCAAGGATCGCGACAACACGGTCACCGAGTTGGACAGCGCGCGTGGAATTGCCGACGCCTTGCCGCCCGCGATCTTGGGCGCTGTGCTGGTCGCGGTGGTCGTGCAGTTGGGCTTCGTGGCGTTGATGATCATGAAACGCAGCCGAGGTGCGCGGGCGGCTTTGGTCGTGTTCGGCATCGTGACACTGGGCTTGCTGGTGGTGTGGCACGACATCGTGTTCACCGAGCCGGCCCCGATCTATCAGATTGTGTTTGCGCTGCAGGCTGTTTCGCTGTTGGTAGCGATGGTCGCGATGTTCGGTGACGCACCGAGCGCCTGGTTGCGTGGCGACTTCGGCGTGCCCGAGGGCTCGGCGGGCTAGCGCGTTACCAGACGATGAGCGCGGACCCGGCAACGATGGCGTTGCGGATCTGCGCGAGGTCGAGCTTGCCGGTGACGCTCGGCACGTGAATGAGGAACCGCACGTGGTTGTCTTCGCGGACCGCACGCACGATGCTCGCCTCGTTGGGTAGGTGCGCCAGCGGAATATGGCGTGGCGGAACGACATTCGACGGTACGGGGAAGCCGAACCAGCGGACGCTGCGGATATCGAGCCGAACGAGGTCTTCGCGGACGGATGCGTCGACGACGGCAACCAGCTTCTTCACCGGGTTGGTGGCCTTGATCAGGCCGGAGTCCAGCGCTTCCAGCTCCCAGTCGAGACCTCGGGTGTTCAGCCAGGCGACGACGGCTGCGACGGACACGAGACCTTCCAACTCGACCTGCTCGGCATCGAGGCGCGTCGGGACGCCGGGAACAACGCGGACCCCCGTCGCGATCCCGCGGACCTCTTCGATGAGGTGACCGTCCCAGTCGACGTTCACCAACTCGATCTCGCCCTCGAAGAGCGCGCCACGACGGCGTGCGACGAGTCGTTTGAGGACGCCGCGCATCTGCAGTCCGTGCACTTTGATGTCGATTTCGCGCCCGAGGAAGCGGCTGAGAATGCCGTCGGTCAGGACAGTCATCACCACGTCGGGTAGCAGGGCAGTAACCGTGCCCGCACCCAACGTCGCCACCGGATCTACCCAGGAGGTCGTCACGGCTGCCCACTGGTCCAGCCAGGACTTGCCAACTCCGGCGGCTCGAAAAGGCGACCAGGACTTCGGATCGAAATACGAGGTCATGATTGGTCGAGAATACTGGCGATTTGCCTGTGTCGCCGCGTGTCGTACAACATGTGCCGCCGATCGGGTGCCTGAGCTGCAGACACGCCTCGATTTCGGCTGTGAGGTCCCGCACGCCGGGTATGGAACCGTTCTCCGGTTCTACACATCCAAGTGGTTATGGGTGGATTCGAGTACAGCTTCGGCACAGGTGCAGCTGAGCCGACGTTGTGGTCGTCGAGTGCAGAACTCGACCTCGGACCGCCTGGCGCGTTGGACTCGATATCGCTCGATTTCGACGGCGACGGTCGTACCGACGACGCGATGTGGGATTCGGATGCCGACGGCGTCGCGGACAGGTCGGTCCTCGACCTCGACGACGACGGCACACTCGACGCCTACTTCGCGGATCCGTCGGGCACCGGTGTCTGGAATCAGCAGGTACCCGGCCCTGGGTCGGTGCTGCCGGATATGCACAGCGCTGTTCCGGGCGTCGACGATGTACTCGACACCGACGGCGACGGTCGGTTCGACACCCTTGTTCTTCCCGACGCGACTGTCACCGACACGGACGGCGATGGGTATCTCGACGCGGTGGAATTCACGTAGATCCTTGTCCGGCCGTGATTCTGCGCTGGTTCAACGCAATTGCGACGAGGCCGATGACATAGAACCCGCTGACCGTGACCGCGACTGCGACGGAATGCCCGTCGGCAGGAACGTTTGCCGCGGTGACGACCAGCGCGAGAACGAAGGTGATGTTGAAAACGGTGTCCTGCAATGCGAATACCTGCCCACGTCGGACGTCGTCGATCTCGATCTGCATGGCCGCATCGCCCGTCAGCTTGATCGTTTGTCCCGCGAGACCGAGGAAGAACGCACCGGCAAGCAAAAGCTGTTGAGAGAGCGTTGCGACCAACCCGACCTGAACGACCGCTGCGAAGCACAGCGCGACGACGATCGTCCGGGAGCGGCCGAGGCGCGGGATGAGAAACGGGGCGACGATGGCCGCGATCAACATCCCCGAAGCCGTCGCAGCAACGGCGACGCCGAAGCCGACGAGCCCGTTCGGAACGTTGCCGCCCTCCTCCGGCTCTCGCAGGATCAGCACCATGATCAGCGTGTTCGCGCCGAAAACGATTCGATGCGAACCGATTCCGATCATCGCAGTCGTTACCCCGGGCGAGTTCCAGACCGCTGCCGCTCCGGTCCGTAGACCTGCGGCGACGACCCGGATCGCGTCGAATCCGGTGGGTCCGGCGTTGAGGTCGACGTCGGGTCCGAGTGCGCGGGCGGCAAACCTGGCTGCGGCGATCGCGCCGATGATGGAGCCGAGCGCGCTGCCGATCACGGCGACGGCCGACGCGGTGTCACCTTCGCCGATGACTGCGATGAGCGCGACTGCTGCGGCAGCACCGATGCCGGCGAATCCTGACGCGACGGTTGCGAGAACGGAGTTCATGGGGACAAGCCATGACGGCTTGACGACGTGTGGCAGTCCTGCGGATACGCCGGCCATGACGAATCGACTCACGCCGACAACAGACAGAGCGAGCAGGAGCAGCAGTGATTCGCCTGCGCCTGCGAGGAGGCATGTTGCGACTACGGCGATCAGGATCGCGCGGACGATGTTGGCGACAAGCAGCACGAGCCGCCGATCCCAGCGGTCGAGCAGGGCTCCAGCGAACGGGCCGATGATCGAGTAGGGCAGCAGCAGCACTGTGAAGCCGGCGGCGACGGCGAACGGGTCGGTCTCGCGTTCGGGATTGAACAGGATTGCGCCGGTCAGAGCGGCCTGGAACATGCCGTCACCGAACTGTCCCGCAAAGCGGACGGTGGCAAGTCGACCGATGTCGGGACTTGCTCTGATCGCGCCGACAACGCGGGAGATGCCACGCCCCGGGTCGTCGTCGATCACGGAGATGGACTCTAGGCGCTTCGCGCTCGTGAGTCTTTCCGGAGGGCGGACCCTCCTAAAAGACTCACGACCAAAATGCGGTGTAACGTTGTAATCATCATTACAACGAAATAGGAGCAAGCATGAAACACGCACCACGTGGTCGAGGATTCGGCCGTCCCGGCGGTTGGCAGCAGGCCGACGTCCCCGATGCCGCAGACGCGTCCGACTGGTTCGCAGGTCGACTGCCGAGCGACTGGTTCGACGGCTCGGCCAGTGTCGAAGTCGATCGGGAAGAGATCGTCGTCATCGGCACGTTGCCGAAGCCGGACGAAGCAGAATCGGACGCGACCGCCGAAGGTCGGGTCGCTCGCTTCCGGGAAACGACACGGTCCGCGCGTATGCAGATCGCCGACGAAGCCGAAGCCCGCTACGGACGCAAGGTTGCCTGGGGCGTCAAGGTGGACGACAAGACAGCGCTCTTCACCCACCTCGCGGTGCCGGTCATGACGCGACTGCGCCAGCCCGAGCGCAAGGTTCTCGACACACTCGTCGATGCCGGCGTCGCGCGTTCCCGGGCGGATGCCCTGGCGTGGACGGTCAAACTCGCGGGTGAGCACGCCGAAGAATGGCTCGCCGAACTGCGCGGAGCGATGAAGAAGGTCGACGATCTGCGAGGCGAAGGACCGAAGCTCTGATTGTCGATAAATCAGTTGTCACCCAACGCGATGAGATCTAACCTGGTTCTCGTCTTGTAATCGATGATCGGAGTAGGACCCTTGCTCTTCTAGAGGCAATTGCCGCTGCAGCCCGCGTCGCGCGCTGCGTTATCGCCGCAACCTCTGGAGGGCACCATGGCCTCTCGTTCTATCGCCATCTCCGACCTGGCATTCACCTGGCCCGATGGCACAACACAATTCACCGGTATCGACGCCGTATTCGGTCCGGGTCACACGGGCGTCGTCGGTCTCAACGGCTCCGGAAAATCGACACTGCTGCGATTGATCGCGGGCGATCTCGTGCCGGATCGCGGGTCGATCACCGTCGACGGACGGATCGGCTATCTGCGGCAGAGCATCGCTCTCGATGCCGAACGGCATGCCGACGAGATACTCGGGATCGACGGCATCCGAAAGGCGTTGCACCGCATCGAATCCGGCACGGGAGCAGCGGACGATTTCGACGTGGTGGCCGGCCGCTGGGACGTCGAGGAGCGTGCCGTCGCGCTGATCGGTTCGCTCGGTCTCGGGCACATCGTGTCCGAACCGGCGCAACTCGATCGACCGGTGTCGACGCTCTCGGGCGGCGAGGCAGTACTGCTCGGATTTGTCGCGGAACTACTGCAGGACCCTGATGTGCTGCTGCTCGACGAGCCGACCAACAACCTGGATCGCTTTGCGCGACAACGACTCTACGAGGCGGTCGACGCTTTCGCGGGAACCGTGTTGACAGTGAGTCACGACCGCGACCTGTTGGATCGGGCCGACGACATCGCCGAGCTGCGCGCGGGATCGATGCGGTTGTTCGGTGGCAACTTCACGACCTATCAGCGGATTGTCGAGCGGGAGCAGGAAACTGCCCGGGCCGCGATTCGCGATGCTCGTAGTGATGTTCGCAAGCAGAAACGCGAACTGGTCGAGGCTCGGATCAAGTTGGATCGTCGCCTGCGGACCGCGAAGAAGGCCGAGGAGGAAAAGCGGGTTCCGAAGATCATCTCGGGTTTGCGGAAGATGGCTGCGGAGGAATCGGCAGGCAAACTTCGCAACAATCACATCGAGAAGGCTGCGGACGCGGCAGCTCATCTTGTGCAGGCAGAGACTCAGCTGCGCGACGACCGTGAGATCCGCGTGGATCTGCCTGCTACGCAGCTCTTTCCGGGTCAGGACGTGATCGAGCTGACCGACCTCCGGCTTGCGTGCGGTCCTGTTGTGTCGCTGGCAATCACTGGACCCGAACGCATCGGGCTGATCGGTCGCAACGGTATCGGCAAAACCACGTTGCTGCGGGCAATCGTCGATGCGGGACCGCACGTGCCGTGGCGGTGGTTGCCTCAACGGCTCGACATCTTCGACGGTGACCGTTCGATCGCCGACAACGTCGCGAGCGTTGCACCACAGGCGTTGCCGGAGCAGATTCGTGCGCAGCTGGCGCGCTTCCTGTTTCGCGGGTCGGATGCGGACAAACCCGCAGCGGCATTGTCGGGTGGTGAGCAACTGCGGGCGGCTCTGGCCATGTTGCTGTTGGCCCAACCCGCACCGCAGTTGCTGCTGCTCGACGAACCGACGAACAACCTCGATCTGCCGAGTCTCGCCCACCTGACGCAGGCGCTGTCGAATTACCGTGGCGCGCTGATCGTTGCAAGTCACGACATCGCATTCCTGCGGCAGATCGGTATCACGCGGTGGGTCGAACTCACCGAGAACGGTTTGGTGCCCGCCGATGACATGGCGTCAGGTCGTCCCGAAGCGTCAGGTCATCCACTGCACTAGCTGAATCACGACGCCGTTGGGATCGAGCATCTGGAAGTAGCGTTCACCCCAGGGTTCGGTCTCGATGGGCGTCGCGATCAGCACGCCCTCGGCGGTCAGCCGTTCGTATTCGGCGTCGATCGCGTCGACGACGAACACAACGAGCAGGCCCTGCCCCGCGGACCCGGCCATGCTCGCCGGCTTGAACGTGCCAAGACCCGTGCGCAGGTAGATCAGGTTGAAGCCTGCGTCGGGACGCGACAGGGATACGAAGCCGTCGGCGGACATGTCTTCGGTGAAACCGAGATGCGTTTTCGCGAACTCGGCTGATGCCGTCGGGTCGGCGACGTTGAGTGAAATTGCCGATGACGTGATCTTCATAGGGGTTCCTTCCCGGCGCGCCGGTACGCGCATTCCTCTACAACGTACGACGTACGGAGAATGTTCCGGCTTGTCGACCGAATCTGATTGCGCGCGATTGCTACCGTTGCCATTGTGACGTCTCCCGCACCGATTCTCCTGCTCAACGGCCCGAACCTGAACATGCTCGGCGTGCGTCAGCCCGAGGTGTACGGCAGCGAATCATTGGCCGACGTCGTTCGCCGGACCCGCGAAGTGGCCGAGGCCAACGGCCGCGCTCTGCTCGATTTTGCGTCCAACTCCGAAGGCGAACTGATCGACCGCATCCATCAGGCGCGCGGCGAAGTGTCGGGGATCGTGATCAACCCCGCCGGCTTGACCCACACCTCGGTCGCCCTGCGTGACGCGTTGGTCATTCCCGAGGTCCCGATCGTCGAGGTTCACATCAGCAACGTCTATGCCCGCGAGCCGTTCCGGCATCACTCCTACGTCTCGCCCATCGCCGCCGCCGTCATCTCCGGGCTCGGCACATACGGCTACGTCGCAGCCGTGCAATACCTCTGTGAAACCTCTTGACCTGCGCCGACGCCTGCGTTAAGCCTTCTTTAAGGGACGCGTAACCGGCTTCATGAAATCTCTTCCTCATCGAACGAGCGCGGAACCCCCTCCGCCCGTACCGCACAGGGAGAAACATCATGAAGCTCACCAACACAGTTGCCCGCGCCGCCGCCGTCACCGCGATCGCAGCAGGTGCAGTCGCGATGGCCGCGGCTCCTGCATCGGCGAACAGCTACGACAACTGGGGCGCGATCGCCATTTCGATCGACACCGGCGCGACGGCCTACGCCATCGACTACGGTTCGGCCGGTGCTGCCGAGAGTGCCGCCGTTGGGTCGTGTGGCCAGTACGACTGCCAGGCGGTCGTGAACTTCGCGAACGGTTGCGGTGCGGTCGCGCAGGCACCCAACGGTGCGTGGGGCTGGGCCTACGCCGCGGACCGCGCGGGCGCGGAAGCAAGCGCAATCGGCGCGACACCCGGCGCAGGCGCTCGCATCATCACCTGGGCCTGCACGACCGGCCACCTCTGACCCGTGGAGTGAGGGGCGCCCTGACCACGTCCGACGTGGTTGGGGCGCCCCTCGTTCCACGTGGGGCGGCGGCATCGCAGAAAAGTGGTATTCCACCGCCGACCTGGCAGTTTTACCGTTCGTTGCATGAAAATTGCAATGTTCGGCGTGACGGGCACTGTCGGTAGCGTGTTGTTGGAGCAGGCGCTCGATGCCGGTCACGATGTAGAAGTTCTCGTGCGGTCCCCGGGCAAGCTCGCGACTCGATCGCCGCACCTGTCGATCACCGAGGGTGATGCGTGTGACGCTGCGGCCGTCGAATCGGTGGTCGCCGGCACCGACGCCGTACTCAGTACTTTGGGCGGATTTCGTGGACCGGAAAGTCTCAGTGTCGGTACCGCCGCGATCATGGGTGCGTTGGCCCGCCACAGCGTGCGGCGCATCGTGATCATGCAGGGCTTTCACCTGCACATCGAAGGCGATCCGCGGAACGTCGGCAAGCGTCTGATCGGGCCGATCATGAAGACCGTTGCGCCTGCGATCGTGCGTCATGCGGCGATCATGGGAAAGGCGGTGGGCGAGAGCGACCTGGACTGGACGATAGTTCGAGCTCCACGTGTCATCGCAGGCGGACCGACGGGTCGCATGCGGACGGGCATGTTGAAGATCGGGCCGTGGAGCACCGTGACCTGCGGTGACGTCGCGTCGTTGATGCTCGAGTGCCTGACCAGCGATCGGTTCGTCGGCGAGGCCCCGATGATCGCGTCCTAGCCGGTTCTAGTCTGCATTCCACGGACCGCCGCGAACCGCCTTGTTCGCCAGCACTCGCTTCTCGTTGTCACGAAACCGTGGCTCGTAGTGGTTGAAGAAGATCTTCCCCACCAGGTCGCGTCGACTACGGACCCCCGTCTTGTCGAAGATGCTCTTCAGGTGCTGCTGCACGGTGTGCACGGAGACGACCAGGTCGGTCGAAATCTGCGTCGTCGATGCGCCTTGCAAAACCAGGCGGGTGACGTCCTTCTCCCGCTCGGTGAGTCCATATGCCGACATCAGCAGTGGATTGATTCGGCTCGGATGCGCCGGTTCGACTATCACGGCGATCCGCCGCTGGCCTGTCGAGGTGAGGCAGGCGCCGTGCAACACGAGCCACCTGCCGGAACGCGACCGTATGCGCGACACCGCCACGTCGCCGGGTCGGCTGCGATCTTCGGCCGAACGCAAGGTCCTTCCAGCGAGTGTCGTTACCGCAGAGGGCAATTCGCCACGATCCCAATCGCCGTCCGGTAGCTCTGCCAGCCAGTGCGCCACCCCTGGCGTCACGGACTCGATGTCCCAATTCTCGTTCAACACAAGCAAACCCGGCGAATCCACGTATTCGGGTTCCGCAGCTTGGCCGAACAGCAGCGCGCGGCGAGCGCCATCGGCGAGGCTCGGCGCCACCGCCGCGATGAACGATTTCTCCAGCTCGGTGAACATCGGCTTGTCCGCGTCCCGATAGAGACCGAGAGCACCCCACACCTCGCCGGTTCGAGTGCGCAGCCGTGCGATCAATTCCTGATCGCCGCCCATCGACATGTTGCGTCGCCATCGTGGACTGCTGGACGGATCGCCGTCGGTTGCCTCGTGGAGGGTCGAGATGCCCGTCGACGATCGAATGACATCGGGGACCGACTGAGCATCGTCCTCGTAGTACTCGGCCGCCAGCCACTCGCCGGAGAATTCGGGTAGACCGACATGAAAGTGGCTTGTCATCAGCAACGACGCCGGGTCGACGGTGTACCAGCACGGTGTCTGGAAGAAGGGGACCACGCTGCCGACGACCTCGGTCACCTCGTTCCACAGCGTGACGAGATCCCGCGGTTGGGTGCACAGCCGCGCGACCTTCTCCGTTGCACGCTGAACAGAGTCGACGCTCACGGAGCCAACGCTACGAGCACACCGCACCGAAACGGAATACCAGGTTTGTGTAGGTCTGGCTCCGGTGTTGCACGACCTCCCGCCCGCGGCGAACGGACGGGAGATCGTTCTAACCGGTGGCTGTCCCCCTCATCTTGGACAAGCGAGCAGCTTGCATCAATTAACCTCCACCGATTTGTCGGCACACACGTCGCCGCCGCTCACGGGACGCCCGCTGCGGTCGGATAAATGCTCGTGTGGCTCAACTATTTGCATCCCAGCTCGGAAGAACGGTCGGAAAGTACGTCGAATAGACGCACTTCATCAGTTCGTCCGGCACCGTCTTCAGACTCGAGCCAGGGATCGTCCCAAAGGACGCTGGCCGATCCTATGACCTCTCCAGTGGTGCCGCAACCTGCAGCGCACCGCAGGACTGCTGTGTCAGTCGGTATTTCCGCGGGTTCGGCCGGGGTCGACCGTCAAACCTGGGTGTCCAGGATCGGTTGCGGGAACGGGATCCGGTTCGTCCGATTCGCCGATGACCTTCATCTCGATGAGGCCGAGTTGCGGTCCGCCCTCGTGACGGATCACGGCACCCGAACCGTTGACGACGGTCCACCCGCCGCCGAATCTGCGCAGGCGGATGTTGGCAACTTCGGCTCGATCGGTCTTGCCGGTGAACACCTCAGCCACCGCTTCGAAGATGCGCTTCACATCGTCGGGATGCGGCGCGTCGCGATTGTCGACCATGCCTTTCCACTGGATACCCGTCGGCGGATCGGTGATCCTGAATCAGCCGCATCCGACTCAAATCCATCAGCACTATGTGGGTACTCAGAGCTACCTGCGACATCGCCGCCAGCGCCGCAGACTCCAACGATCGTGGCAACGGGCTGTTCGCAGAAACGTCGTGCAGCAACCCTCGCCACACCTGGTTGTCCTGTTGCGCGGCAAGCACGAGGTGCGCGACACCGGTCCTGCCTGCAGAGCCCCGGACTCTGGCAAGCCCGTTCCAGGTCGATCCGGCATGCGGTTCGAGCACTCGACTGATCATGCCGAGGCCGTCGTCGACACTCATATATCGAAGAGCTTCGGGAGCGGTGAAGGTTCGCCGGTCGGACGCGACGACGTCCGCAGAAAACAGATCGGGCAGTGTTGCAGGAAGCTCGACCAACCGCAGTGTGGAATCCCAGTCGAAGGCAAGGGCCGTGGCCGGCGAGGTCTGCGGCTCCGAAGTCGAGGGGCCGATCCACAGCTGGACCCCGTGGACCTCCGTAGGTCCGATGATCGGCTCGAGTATCAGCCGTGTCGATTGGCCTGGCATGAGTTCTCGCGTCGTGTCGTACCGGATCTTCGTGGTCCGGACGAGTTCGATCTCGCCAAGGACCCACCGCTGGACAGCATCCGAGAGCCGACCGCCGACACGTTCCTTGAGCGCTCGTTCGAGGGACGTCCGTGCTTTCGCCTGCCCGTCCCTGCCGACCAACCTAGGGTCGCCCTCCAGCACGTCCACGACGAACCAGCCCTTGTCGGTCATGTCTCCCCCTGCAGCTCAGCGTGGTTGTCACCCTAGCTGTAGCCGAACAGGCGACAATGAATGTCTATGCAACCCGAACCGATCGTTCGTACATCGGCACGCAGTGACGTTCGTGCCGCGGCCCGCGTTCTTGCCGATGCCTTCGCCGACGATCCGTTGATGGCCTACATCTGGCCGGATCGCGAAGCGCGGATCGCCTCCCTGCCAAGATATTTCGAGGTCTCGCTGCGCCATGTGCACTCGGCGGGAGGCGGAGTTCAGGTGGTGTGCGACGCAGGCGGAAGGATCGCAGGCGTGGCGATCTGGGATCCGCCGAACCGGTGGGAGCAATCGACGACGTCCGCCATTCGCGCTGCGCCCGGCCAACTTCTGGCTCTCCGGACGAGAGTTTTTGCCGCGTTGCGAGTTCGGGGCACTCTCGAAGAGCGGCATCCGCGGCATCCGCCACACTGGTATCTGTCGAACATCGGCACGGCGTCTGCCGTTCGAGGGGCTGGCTACGGCAGAGCATTACTGGACAGTCGGCTGGCCGACTGCGATGCCAACGAGCTTTCGGCGTATCTGGTCTGCACCCGCCGCGAAAACATTGCCTATTACGAAAAGTTCGGATTCGTTGTGACCGAGAGCTTTTCGCTTCCCGGCAACGGTCCTGAGCTTTGGTCGATGGTCCGCGCGGCTGCCGTCAGAACTGTTCCGTAATCCGCCGACCCACTCCTTCTAGCAGTTCGGCAGCATTCGCGATCGACCGCTCCAGGACTGGCTCGACGTCGGACAGGGTGTAGACCCTGGCGAAACCGGCTGCCCGGAGCTGCTCGTTGCTGAGCACGCTACGACCCGCGACCGCGACGACCGGAACGCCGACGGCTTGCGCCCGCGCCGCGACACCGATCGGAGCCTTGCCCGCCAGGCTCTGCTCGTCGAGTGAACCCTCGCCGGTGACGACGAGGTCGGCGTCGACGAGAACCGCGTCGAACCCGACCAACTCGAGGACGATGTCGATCCCGGGACGCTGTCGCGCACCGAGGAAAGCCATGGCTCCGAAACCCGTTCCGCCCGCGGCGCCTGCGCCGGGTTCGGTGCTGACATCGCGACCGATCGCAGCAGCTGCGGTCGAAGCCCATTGCGCCAGAGCAGCCTCCAATTCGACGAGGTCCGCGGCATCCGCACCCTTCTGCGGTGCATAGACGGCGGTCGCCCCGTTCTCGCCGAGCAGTGGATTATCGACGTCACACGCGAGGACGAACGTCGCGGCCGCAGCCGCGGGGACGAGTCCCGACAGGTCGATGCGAGCGGCACCCGCCAACGCCGCGCCGCCACGCTCTACCTCGGATCCGTCGGCGTTGAGAATTCGAGCGCCGAGCGCCTGCATCATCCCGGCACCGCCGTCGGTCGAGGCGCTGCCGCCGAGGCCGATGACGATCTCGCGCGCCCCGCGCTCGAGCGCATCCTTCATGACGAGGCCAAGCCCGAATGTGCTGGCCGTCAACGGTTCTGCGCGGCCGTTCGGCAGCAGAACCAGTCCGACCGCAGCGGCCAGCTCGACGACCGCCGTGGACCCGCGTCGTGCATAGGTCGCAACCACCGGCGTGCCGGTCGGCCCTTCGGTCGCAACTGATACCGCCTCCCAACCGGCTGCGACGGCAGCTGCGACGGTGCCGTCGCCTCCGTCGGCAATCGGCACGCGCTGCACGGTCCACTCCGGCTTTGCGTCGAGAATGCCAGACGCGAGTGCGTCCGCGACGTCGGCGGCGGTCAGCGATCCTTTGAACTTGTCAGGTGCGACGACGACGCGCATGGGGCCTCGCTCTTCTCAGCGTTCCGCAGATATGGCAGCGGGCCCCGTCATTGTGCGTGGGCGAACGCGGACCCTCAACTCGAGGAGCGGCCCAACAAACCTTTCGCTATGTGGGTGACCTGTACTTCGTTGCTGCCTGCGTAGATCATCAGCGACTTCGCATCTCGCGCCAGCTGCTCGACGCGGTACTCGGTCATGTAGCCGTTGCCGCCGAACAGTTGCACTGCTTCCATGGCAACTTCCGTGGCCGCTCGCGAGGAATACAACTTCATCGCCGAGGCCTCCGACAGCGAGACCTTCTTGCCCGCGGCCATGCGCTCGACTGCCGAGAACACCATGTTCTGCACGTTGATCCGCGCGACCTCCATCTCGGCGAGCTTGAGCTGGATCAGCTGGAACTTTCCGATCTCCTGACCCCAGAGGGTGCGGCTCTTCGCGTAGTCGAGGCTGAGGCGATGGCATTCGTTGATGATGCCGAGAGACAGCGACGCGATGCCGATCCGCTCGGCCGAGAAGTTCTCCCGCGCGCTTTCCTTGCCGTCACCCGATGCGGCTGTTTCGGATTCGCCGAGCAGGCGGTCGGGGGTGAGGCGGACGTTGTCGAAGAACAGCTCGCCCGTCGGCGAGGAGTTCATGCCCATCTTCTTGAACGGCGCGCCCTGCGTCAGGCCTTCCATACCTTTGTCGAGAACGAAGGCAAGCACCTTGCGGTCGCGACGGTCGACCGTCGAGTCGCCGTCGTCGAGCTTGGCGTAGACGATGATGACGTCGGCATACGGACCGTTGGTGATGAACGTCTTCTGCCCGTTGAGCAGGTAGTCTTCGCCGTCGCGCTTGACGTAGGTCTTCATGCCGCCGAACGCATCCGAGCCGGAATCGGGTTCGGTGATGGCCCAGGCGCCGACCTTGTCGAAGGTGACGAGCTCGGGTAGCCACCGCTTCTTCTGTGCGAGCGTGCCGCGGCTGCGGATCGTCCCCGCGGCAAGACCGAGGCTTACCCCGAGCGATGCGACCAGGCCGAGGCTGACCCCGGCAAGTTCGCTGTTGAGTACGACGCCCATGCTGCCCGCGCCGCTGAACACACTCTCCGAACCTGGTTTAGCGGCGTCCCCGGATTCTTCACGGGCGAGCGATTTGTCGAGCGACTCTTTCGCCATCGCGTCGATGCCGAAGGTCTTGAACAACTTTCGGATGATGTCGAACGGCGGGAGCTTGCCGCTCTCGAGATCGTCGACGTACGGGCGGATCTCCTTGGTGATGAAACCCCGTAGAGCGTCGCGAAACATGATGTCGGTGTCCGACCATTCGTACATACCCTCGAATATAGAACAGGTTCTCGTCTGCGGGTCCGCGGCCTGGCGCTGGCCGGCGAGTAATGTCGCCGCCATGGAGACCCGCGTCGAGAAGAACGTCGACCTCAATCGCTTCGAGATCCACGTCGGCAATCAGATAGCCGGGCTTGCCGCGTACGAAAGTGCCGCTGCGAACCGGGCTTTCACGCACACAGAGGTCTATCCGCAATTCGAGGGACAGGGTCTGGCGAAAATTCTGATCAAGTTCGCACTCGACGCAACGCGCGAGGAGGGGCTCGGCGTGCTGCCGTTCTGCCCCTTCGTGAACAAGTACATCTCGAAGAATCCCGAGTACCTCGACCTCGTCCCCGAGTGGGCGCGGGAGCGGCTGGGCCTGCCGACCTCGTGAGCACTTTCGGCGGGCGGAACCTCCGAAAGGACGCACGAGCGGAGTAGCCGCCTAATACCGCGCGACCGCCTCGTCGAGCGCTGCCTGCATGCCCTTGACGACGTGACGCGTGATTTCGCCAGGACGGGCCGGTAGGTCGGTCTCGGGTGTGTCGATGAAGAAGCTGGCCGATTTGTAGGACTCCTGTGTGGGTCCGTAGCTGAGCCCGACGTAGACCATCGCCGGTTCGATGCCTAGTTTCTGTGCGCGGCTGGTGATGTGGCCGATGCCGCTGCCGACCGACTGCACCTTGGTCGGGTCGGTTTCGTTGCAGGTGCCCTCGGGGAAGACTGCGATGTTGTCGCCCATCGCCATTCTTTCGGCGCAGACATCCATCATTCGTTGCCCTGCTGCGTTGACCGCACGAATCCCGTGGTTTTTGCCCCGGAATACCGGTAGCCCACCCATCATCTCGACCTTGGCGCGGCGTTCCTCGTCGAGGAACAGTTCGTCTTTGGCGAGGACGCGGGAGTGACCGATGGTCGGACGGATCGGGCTCCGCGCAGCCATTGCCGCGACGGTGTACGGATCCGTTGTGCTCAGGTGATTGACCGCCAGAATGATGCGCCTATCGGAACGGACCAAATCCTGCAACGCCTTCTTCGCACCGGCGCGATAGGAGATGCGCGGACGGTACTTGAAGCCCAAGATCGCGTAGGACAGCTTCGCCTTCAGCACGTTCTGCTTGTGTGCGAGGTAGTAGTCGTACACGGCTTCGTAATTCTCGAGCCGGACCTCGGGTGGTTCCATTCTTCGACTCTACGAGGGTCCGCTTGTTGTGGCAGGGCCGAGTATCCGGTGGACCAGTTCGGTCACTACTTCGTCGAGTGGAAGTCCCGCATCGATCGATGTTGTGAGCTGGTCGAACAGCAGTCCGTCGAGTGCGTAGTGCAGCATCGCGATCTCCTTCGCGCCGCCCGGCAGTCCCGCTTGCGCGTTGTAGTCGACGTCGCCGCGATAGCCCGATGTCAACGTCGCGCGAAGTATCTGTGCAAGCCCGGGTCGACGTGTTGCCTCGATGCGCAGCTCGAACAACGCGCGCATCAGGTCGGGAGCGGCGGCCGTCCGTTCGACGATGTAGCGGACGTAGTCGGTTGCGAGTTCGATTCCCGGCGTGCGTGCGGCGAGTTGTTCGAGTCGTTCCGGGTCCGGCGCGATCCGTTCGAAAACCCGCTCGCCCAGTGCGCCGAGCAGCTCGTCACGAGTGCGGAAGTAGTTGGCCGCGGTGCCCTCGGGCGCTTCGGCTTCCCTGTCGACCGCCCGATGGGTGAGCCCGCGTGTGCCGGCCGAGGCGAGAACGCGCAGCCCGGCGTCTGCTAGCTGTGCGCGTCGTTCGGGGTTGGCGACCATGAGGATCAGGCTAGCACCGACCACAACAGCTGTGGTACTTTAACCACAACAGCTGTGGTGGATAATCGGAGGAGTTCACATGCGAAAGCTGACGTATTACATCGCCACGTCGATCGACGGATACATCGCGGCGCCGGACGGTACGGTCGACGCGTTTACGGTCGTGGGCGACCACATCTCGACCATTGCAACCGACTATCCGGAGACGTTGCCGAAGCATGTGTGGCCACATTTCGGGGTCGACGCCCAGGCGACAGGCACAAAATTCGACACGATTCTGATGGGTCGCAAAACGCTCCAGCCGGCTCTCGACGTAGGCCTCACCAACGCCTACCCCCACCTGCGGACGATCGTCTTCTCACGATCGCTACAGCTCGACGACCCAACTGTGACGGTGACAGCGGAGGACCCCGTCGCCGTTGTCGCTGATTTGAAACGCGAGGACGGCCTCGGCATCTGGCTCTGTGGCGGCGGCACGCTCGCCTCGGCACTTGTCGCCGAGATAGACGAATTGATCGTGAAGACCTACCCCGTGCTGCTCGGTGCGGGAATCCCGATGTTCGTCGGGGGTGAGTACACGCCGGCCGAGTTCGAACCGACCGAAACGAAGGTCCACGAGAACGGTGTGGTCTTCTCCCGGTATCGGCGGAGATGAGGTGGGAATATCTCACTGTGCTGGATGTTGAGAAGGATAGTAGTTAAACTCTCAACTAATTCTTCGAGGAGGCCACCATGCCCGCCGTGACCGTAGAGAACATCTTGACGCTCCCGCGCATCGCCGAGCCGGATGTGTCGACACGTCCGCGCCCGGTGGTCTCGGTGACGACCGCTCCGACGGGGTACGAGGGCGAGGGCTTCCCGGTTCGCCGGGCATTCGCGGGCATCGACCTGCGCGCACTCGATCCGTTCATCCATATGGACCAGATGGGCGAAGTGAACTATGCGCCCGGTGAGCCGAAAGGCACCCCGTGGCATCCGCACCGCGGCTTCGAGACGGTCACCTACATGATCGACGGAATCATGGAGCACCAAGATTCCAACGGCGGCGGCGGAACCATCGGAGGCGGCGACACCCAATGGATGACCGCAGGCGGCGGGATTCTGCACATCGAGACTCCCCCAGAGCATTTGGTTGCATCGGGTGGTCTGTTCCACGGCGTACAGCTGTGGGTGAACCTGCCCAAGAACAACAAGATGGCGGCACCCCGCTACCAGGACATCACAGGTAGCAAGGTGGCGCTCGCGTCCTCACCGGACGGCGGTGCTCTGGTGCGTGTGATCGCGGGCGAAATCGCGGGACAGCACGGTCCAGGATCGACCTACACGCCGATTGCGCTGTCGCACAGCACCATCGCACCCGGCGCGACGTTGACACTGCCATGGAATCCAGACTTCAACGCCATCGTGTACGTGCTTGCGGGTGCGGGCACAGTCGGGGCCGAGCGGCGCCCGATCCGAATGGGCCAGACCGCCACCTTCGGCGCCGCTCGATCGGGAGACACGATCACGATTTCCGCATCGGATCAGCAGGATTCGCGCAACGAGTCGCTCGAGGTCTTCGTACTCGGCGGCAAGCCGATCCGTGAGCCGATAGCCATGGCGGGACCGTTCGTGATGAACACGAAGGCCGAGGTCCTGCAGGCCTTCGAAGACTTCCAGGCGGGACGGCTCGGGTCCATCCCAGCCGCTCACGAAGCGATCGGCTGACACCAGGGGCGTCGATGGGTGTATCACGACGTTCGGGCGAGATGTAGTAAGGCGCACCAGGCTTGGGCGTTACCCACGGGTAGCGCCCATCGCCATGTCGTGGGGTCCGGGCTTCTTTTCGAAGGCAATAAAAGTTCTTTCCAAGATCAATTGACTGTGACCTGTGTCACGGCGCATGCTGTGCCAAGTCGTGGTGTTTTCGAGGAATTCTTGCCCTCCCGAAGGAAGTCCCATCATGAGTGAGCACGGTGCGATCGCCGAAGAACCCATCTTCGACGACGAAGAACACACAGGTCGCGGAGTTGTCCGAATTGCGTCGGTCGCCGCGCTCGGTGGCTTCCTTTTCGGGTACGACAGCGCCGTCATCAACGGTGCGGTGTCCTCGATCGAGTCCTATTTCGAAGTCGACTCCGATGCCCTCGGCTTCGCGGTCGCTTCGGCACTACTCGGCGCTGCTGCAGGTGCGCTGACCGTCCGCCGCTTCGCCGACCGCTACGGCCGATTGTTCGTCATGAAGATCGCGGCCGTGCTGTTCCTGGTGAGCGCGTTCGGCACCGGCCTCGCGGTGAACCTCGAAATGTTGATCGTCTTTCGAATCGTCGGCGGTCTCGGCGTCGGCATCGCATCGGTGATCGCACCCGCTTACATCGCCGAGGTGTCACCCGCCCGAATACGAGGTCGGCTTGCGTCCTTGCAACAACTCGCCATTGTCACGGGCATCTTCATCTCGTTGCTCGTCGACTTCCTGCTTGCCAGCCTCGCCGGCGGCGCTCGCGAGGAACTGTGGCTCGGGCTCGAAGCATGGCGATGGATGTTCATCGCGATGTTCGTCCCCGCTCTTGCCTACGGCCTGCTATCGCTGACCATCCCGGAATCGCCACGCTTCCTCGTTGCGACCCATCGGATTCCAGAAGCCCGCAAGATTCTGAGTGCACTGCTCGGCGAAAAGGGCGTCGACATCAAGATCAACCGCATCCGTGAGACGTTGGAGAATGACGTCAAACCGTCGTGGAAGGATCTGCGCGCACCCAAGAGCGGTCTGCTGCCGATTGTCTGGGTCGGCCTGGGGCTCTCCGTCTTTCAGCAGTTCGTCGGCATCAACGTGATCTTCTACTACTCGAACGTGCTGTGGGAGGCCGTCGGGTTCAGTGAGGACGGATCGTTCGTCATTACCGTCATCACGGCTGTCGTCAACATTCTGACGACGTTGATAGCGATCGCCTCCATCGACAAATTCGGCCGAAAACCGCTGCTGCTCATCGGATCGGCGGGCATGGTCGTCACGCTGCTCACGATGGCTGTCATCTTCGGAACGGCCGCCACGGACGCAGACGGCAAGCCATACCTCGAAGGTGCCGCCGGACCGATCGCACTCGTCGCCGCCAACCTGTTCGTCGTCGCGTTCGGTATGTCCTGGGGGCCCGTCGTCTGGGTGCTGCTCGGTGAATCGTTCCCCAACCGCATTCGCGCTGCGGCCCTGTCGTTCGCGGCAGCCGGTCAGTGGGTGGCGAACTGGGCGATCACCGTCTCCTTCCCGAGCCTCAAAGATTTCTCGCTGGGCTTCGCCTACGGGTTCTACGGAATCTGCGCCGCCCTCTCGTTCGTGTTCGTCTGGAAATGGGTCGAGGAAACGAAGGGCAAGGAACTCGAGGATATGCATACTTGACGTCTCATGCGCTGGTCGGGGTTGGTATCGATTGCGCCCCGACCACGCGGAGGTCCGTCAATTCGCGGCCTATTCGACGAACTCCTAATAGGCTTACCCCATCGGGGGTAGGCAGGAGGAGGTCGGCATGGCTGCGCCCGCAACACCGCATATCGACGTCCACCGTGGTGGCGATCGACTGAAAACCCGTGTCTCCTGGCTTGATTCGAAGCATTCGTTCTCGTTCGGCGAACACTACGATCCGGACAATACGCACCACGGCCTGCTGCTCGTCAACAACGACGACATCGTCGCGCCGGGCGAAGGGTTCGACACGCACCCGCATCGCGACATGGAAATCGTCACGTGGGTGCTGCAAGGCAGTCTCGTGCACCAGGATTCGCTAGGACACTCCGGAGTGATCTACCCCGGACTTGCCCAGCGAATGAGCGCCGGATCCGGCATTCTGCACTCGGAGAAGAACGATGCGTGGCGGATCGGTGGCGAGATGCATTCCGAGCCAGTTCATTTCGTTCAGATGTGGGTCGTTCCGGATCAGCCGAACAGCACACCCGGCTACCAGCAGCAGGAAATCGGCGACGACCTCCGCTCAGGCGACCTCGTGACCGTGGCCTCCGGCATGGATGTGTACCGCGATCGAGCAGCAATTGCCATCCGGAACAAGCACGCCGCACTACACGCCACGCAGTTGCAGCCTGCAAAACCGGTAGTCCTCCCCGATGCGCCCTTTTTGCACGTCTTCGTGGCTCGCGGTGAGGTCGAGATGGAGGGCGTCGGTACGCTGTACACGGGAGATGCTGTGCGCCTGACGAATTCGGGTGGTCAGCGAATCGTGTCGGAACTTCCCGCCGAGGTGCTTGTGTGGGAGATGCACGCGCGTCTGTCCGGCTGGGACTGACCTCTCGACCAAGGAGTGCCATGTCGGACCAGCCACCGTATCCACCGCCGTACCAGCCGCCCGCCTACAACGCGCAGTACGCTGCCCCTGCCTACAACTCGCCGTATCCGGCGGGACAGTACGGATCTCAGGTCCCGCAGGGGCGCAACGGGATGGCACTGGCCGCGCTCATCGTCGGGATCATTGCGCTGCTCACCTGCTGGAGTGTCGTCGGCGGCATCATCGGTGGCGTCGTAGCAGCGATACTCGGATTCGTCGGTCTATCTCGGGCCAAGAAACAAGCAGGCAACGGACGAGGGATGGCGATCAGCGGCCTGGTGACCGGAATACTCGGACTCGTTTTCGGGATCGTGTTCATCGCCATCTACATCGGGGCCTTCCGAAGCGTATTCGGCACCGACTACTCCGATTGCCTCGATCGGGCGGGAACGAACAGTTCCCGAATCTCCGATTGCGTCGACTTCTGGGATCCGAACACCAGCCGCTCACGGTGAGTTCACAGCTCGCGCACAGACTTTGCAGGTTTTGCCCATAGCGAGGTCGGCAATGCTGGTGGGCAACGCTCCCGATCAGGGACGGGTTGAACGGTGGAGGACTACGTGAACGACGACATCGAACGCAGCAGACGACGGATCAGCCGGCGCCGCGCACTCACCCTCGGAGGGGCGGTGGGTTTGGGCGGCGTTCTGACCGCCTGCGCTTCGGATTCCAGTTCCGGGTCACCGACTGTCACGCCCCCGACGTCGACGGCAACCTCCGCGCCGACAGGTGCGGGTTCGACGGTAGCGGACCTGCTCGCTCGCGCACCGCAGTGCGCGCTGAGCAAAGAGGAGACGCAGGGACCGTACTGGTTCGACGTCGATTCGATCCGCAGCGATCTGCGCGAGGATCGGCCGGGGACGACCTTCGTTCTCGCCCTGCGTGTGCAGGACGGCGCCGAATGCGCGGTGGACCCGAGTGCTGGCGGCATCGCGAACGCCGTCGTCGAGATCTGGCACTGCGATGCAGGTGGCGTCTACTCCGGTTTCGAATCCGGGTCGAGCAGTGGACCCGGCGGCGGACCTCCACCCGGTGGCGGCGGGCAGCCAGGTGCGAGTGGGGAGACCTCCGACGGCAGCTACAGCTCGGGTGATCAGGAAGCGACGCCGACCGACGACGGCACCTACCTGCGTGGCGCTCAGACGACGGACGCAAACGGCATCGCGCAATTCACCACGATCTTCCCCGGCTGGTATCCGGGTCGTGCAGCGCACATTAACCTCAAGGTGCATGTGGATCGCAAGACCGTCCTGACCAGCCAGCTGTACTTCGAGGAAGTACTGCTCGACGAGGTTTACGCGACGACGCCATACAACAGCCATGTCGGCAGTCGCACGACCAACGCGAGCGACAACATCTACGACGCCACCGGGCTAGTCGCAACCGCCGCAACGGCCGACGGCTACCTCGGCGCGATCAACCTCGCCGTCGACCAGTAGTCGTGTTGGACCGGTGACGAAGCCACCTACTCAGCTGCGCACGGAGAGTTGGAGTAGATGGTCAATCCCGGGCCGCCGAGCACCATGACGCTGGTGCTTGTGATCACGGTGTAGCCCTTGTCATCTTGGTAGGTGCGATCTTCCGGGGTCTGGTCGTTCGGCGTCCGTGGTTGTAATTCGAAGCCGCGATCAGTGAGCTTCTCTACGCGGGCCATGGCCTCGGCGAGAACGTCGGGTGAGGGTGCCGCGACCTCGTGCGATAGGCGAACGCGGTAGGGCGGGCCGATGCTCATCAACGATTCGGGATCCGTGCGGCAGCCGACCTTCACGACACGTTCGCGCGCCGGGTCCAGCGGAACCCCGACGGCGACAGAGAGATTTGCGGCGGCGACCCGGGTTGCTTCTGCGACCGTGAGTCCGGTGGATTGCATGATCTCCTCGTTCGTCGGTCCTTCGTCGACAGTGGGGCTGGGCGCGCAGCCCGCGGCAACGGCCACAGCCGCGGAAATGACGAAAAGGCACAGTTGATTGCGGTTCATTTCACGTCGATCTTCGGCCCGAGTTCGGGCCTGTCGGTCACGGTCGGATTCCCGTACGGATCTTCGTATCCGCCGAACTCGGGCAACCGCAGCGGGCCGGGAAGGATATCGGCGCCCGAAACCGCTTTGCCCGCTTCGGCATTCGCGAAGTCGAACGCTTCGTCTTCGAAGTTGCCGGTGTCGCCCAGGTCGATATCCACGTTGTTTGCTTCGATGCCGCGTTCGACGTACCCGTGCACCTCGCCGCCGCTGATGACGCCGGCCATGTTCTGGAACGCAGTAGAGGACGGGTCATCCCAGTACTTTCCGTGCCCGTCCGGACCGAACACAATCTGACCGGCGTCGTAGGCGTCCCCCTTGTCATCGCTGCCGTAATACCCGGTGTCGAGGCGGGTGACGCCCGGTATCTCGTCCGGATCTCCGCCGAGCGGGTGCCCGCCGTGGGGGTTGCCGGTGTTGCCGTCAACGGTGTGTGGAATCCATTGTTCGGCAGCAGCGATGCCGGGGATGCCTGACAGGTTCACGTTGCGGTCCGTTGATTGGGATATGCCGATCGGGTCCCCGGGGGCGGTCATCGAGAACCGTTCGACATTCGGGTTCGGGTTGTGCCATTCAGTGCTGTGAATTCCGGTACCTGCCGAGGACGCGTGCACGATTCGGTCGGCCCTCAGCCCTTCCTGTTCGGCGGATCCGACTATGGACCCGCCGTAGGAATGGCCGATGTAGGTCACCTTCGTGCCTGGTGCACCGTGCTCGATGGCCCGGTCGATCTCGTGCCCGAAATCGACGAGTTTGGGCGCCATGTCCGCGGCGTAGCTGGCATCGGTGGCCATGTCCAGACCTTGGGGGAAATCGCCCTCCATGTAAAGAAAGATCGGGGATCCGGATTGTTTCGCCAATTCGACTGCGGCGTCGTGGTTCGAGCTGCTGCCGTTGAGGTTTGTGTTCGTGCCAGGGACGATCACCCCAGCGCCGTGGATGCCCGGCCTGATGTCGCCGACCATTTCGATCATGCGGCCGTTGCCCTCGGTGGAGAACATGACGAACTTGCGGTCGACCAGAAAATCCGTCGGGCTCGCTCCGGCCGGCCTGGTCGCGAGCGGATCCGGGATCGGTGTCAGCATCTTCTGAAGTTGATCGACCCGGGATTGGTCGGGCTCGGTCTTCTGCAGTTCGTCGGTCAACGCATTGCGGACATTGATCTCGTTCGCGTCGATCCGGGTATCGAAGGGCACGCCGTTCATGTTGCCCATCGCCTCGGGGTTCGCCGTGACGAGTGCCTGAACGTCGTCGGGATTCATCCCAGCGAGGAAGGCGGCGCGCTCGTCGGCGCTGGGCATTCGCCCGAGTAGGTCAACAACCTCATCCGGGTCGGCCCTCTGACCGTTCGGCATTGTGACGTCAGGTTGGCCTTCCTTCATCGCGGCCAAGTCGCCCGCCGCATCCCGCAGCGGGGTGCCGTACATCGTGTCGAGGCGGTCCACCTCGTCCAGACCCGATTGGATGCTGTGCTCTATGTGGTCGGCGTCCTCCGCCTTCTCGGCATCGGGATGTGCCACCTCGCCGGTCGGGGACACCGTAAACCCCTGCCCCGTAGCAAGATCCACCTCACGGATCACGAAGTCCTTGGCGAACTGCAACGTCCGGGGCAGCATCCTCGGCATCGTCGGCGATCCGGTTGAAGACGTTGCGTACCTCGCGGCCGTGGTCGAATTCTTGATCCGTCCTCACAGTCGCCGCATCGTGAGTCTTGCCGTACCAGTCACCCGCGCCGTCGATCGCCTTCTCCGCCGAATCCAGCGACCCGTCGAGCAATCTCGCGTTGTCGCGCGCTGCAGTACCCGCGGTAGCCAGGCCCTGCAGATTCCAGCCGCGTAACTGGTCGATTGTCGGGCGCATCAGCGCGGCGTCAACGCGTCCAAGGACGCTGCGATCTGATCGTCCATCGCCTCCATATTGGTGGCGAAAGTGTCGACGAGCCCAGCCATCGTCTGAAACCGTGTCGCAATCGACTTCACCGCCTGTCCAGCAGGATCCGCGCATTCACGAACGGCCGCCAGAGCAGCGCTGCCCTCCCCCTCAGCACCAGAGAACGCTGACCAATTCAGCCGCTCGATCTCCCCGGCCTCCGACCGCCAGGTCGATGAAATCTGCCTCAGCCGGTCAGGACTGATGCCATACCCATCACTCATCGGACACCCCCTCAGTGTTGGCGAATAGTAGCAATCCGACCGCTGCCTCGGCGCGATCAACGTCCCTTCGGCAGGTAGGCATACTGGACCGGTGACGACAGATGCAACTCAGCAGAACCCGGCTACCGATTCGATCTCCTGCGGTCTCGATCTGAGCCATCGTGACGCAGACACGCGAGTGCAGGACGACCTGTTCGCGCACGTCAACGGTCGCTGGCTGGAGGACTACAAGATCCCGGCCGACCGCGCCGTCGACGGAGCTTTCCGCAAGCTCTACGACCAGGCCGAAGTCGACGTGCAGACCATCATCACCGAGGCAGCGGCGAGCGACAGCGCGCCCGGTACTCCTGCGCAGCAGATCGGTGACCTGTTCGCCAGCTTCATGGCCGCCGACGCCGTCGAAGCCGCCGGTCTCGACCCGATCGCCGACGAGTTGTCCGCGATCGCGGACGCCGGCGACCACGACACTCTCGCAGTGGTACTCGGGAAACTGCAGCGAGTCGGTGTGGGCGGCGGCGTCGGCCACTATGTCGACACCGACGCCAAGGATTCGACGCGGTATCTGATGCATTTCAGCCAGTCCGGCATCGGCCTGCCCGACGAGTCCTACTACCGCTCCGACGAGCACGCGGGCATTCGGGCCAGCTACGTCGAGCACATCGGGAAGATGTTCGCGTTGGCAGGCGTCGAGTTCGACGCGGCCAGGGTGCTGGAATTGGAAACGAAACTAGCCGCGCAGCACTGGGACGTCGTCAAACGACGCGATGCCGAGCTCAGCTACAACCTCGTCACCTTCGACGCACTGATCACGGGAAGTCCGGGATTCAACTGGATCGCGTGGGTCAGCGGACTCGGGTCCACGTCGGAGGCGTTCGCCGAGATCGTGGTCCGGCAGCCGAGTTTCGTTCGGTCGTTCGCCTCGCTGTGGACCTCGGAGCCGCTCGACGATTGGCGCGCCTGGCTGACGTGGCGGGTACTGAATGCGCGCTCACCGTATCTGACGGCGGCGTTGGTCGACGAGCATTTCGACTTCTACGGACGCACTCTGACGGGAACCGAAGAGAATCGGGAGCGGTGGAAGCGCGGCGTTTCCCTCGTCCAGGATCTGCTCGGCGAGACGGTCGGAAAGCTGTACGTCGAGCGGCACTTCCCGGCATCGGCGAAGGCGCGGATGCAGGAGCTCGTCGAGAATCTGCGAGAGGCGTACCGGCGCAACATCACCGATCTCGAGTGGATGAGCCCCGAGACTCGGACTGCCGCCTTGGCCAAGCTCGACAAGTTCACCCCGAAGATCGGCTACCCGGACAAGTGGCGCGACAGCTCGGGACTCGAAATCGCTGCGGACGACCTCGTCGGCAACTACCGGCGTGGCTACGCGGCCGAATACGACCGTGATCTGGCCAAACTCGGCGGACCGGTCGACCGCGACGAGTGGTTCATGACACCGCAGACCGTCAATGCCTACTACAACCCCGGCATGAACGAGATCGTCTTCCCTGCCGCGATATTGCAGCCGCCCTTCTTCGACGCCGACGCCGACGATGCCGCCAACTACGGCGGTATCGGTGCGGTGATCGGGCACGAGATCGGGCACGGGTTCGACGATCAGGGCGCGAAGTACGACGGCGACGGCAATCTCGTCGATTGGTGGACCGACGCCGACCGCACGGAGTTCGGCAAGCGCACGACCGCGCTGATCGAGCAGTACGGCGAATTCGAGCCGAAGGCCTTGCCGGGTCACAAGGTCAACGGCGAGTTCACGATCGGTGAGAACATCGGCGATCTTGGCGGTCTGTCGATCGCTCTCGTCGCCTACGAGATCGCCCGCAACGGCGAACCCGCACCGGTGCTCGACGGATTGACTGGTCTGCAGCGGGTGTACTTCGGGTGGGCGCAGGTGTGGCGGACGAAGGCGCGCAACGAGGAAGCTCTGCGTCGCCTCGCGATCGACCCGCATTCACCGCCGGAGTTCCGATGCAACGGCGTCATACGCAACATCGACAGCTTCTATGAAGCGTTCGACGTCAACCCGGGTGATGCGTTGTATCTCGAACCCGATCAGCGCGTGAAGATCTGGTAGCTGTTCACGTCTCGGTGACGTAGCGGCCGGCGAGTTCGGTACCGATGCGGGCGAGTTCGGCCTGCACGGTCGGCGGGTCGAGGACTTCGACCATAGTTCCCCAGCCCGCGAGGTTTCGCGCGATGTCGAGTGGAGTCGGCGCCGCTATGCGGACCTGCTCGCGGCCGTCGTCGCTGCGCCCTTCGCTGTGGCAGTGCCGCCCGAAGTGGTCGTTGAGTATCGGCAGATAGCGGCCGTCGATGAGCACGGTCGCCCAGGTCCGTGATCGGCGTTGCTCCATTTCGCCGACGACTTCCTCCCACGCCGCCGCGAGGGTGAAGTCGTCGGGTCGTTCGGCTGGTTCGTCGGCTTGTGCGGCGGTGACGATGCGATCGACACGGAAAGTGCGCTGGCCCTTCTCCGTTCCGGCGATCAGGTACCAGATGTCGTCTTTGTCGACGAGTCCCCACGGATCGACGAGTCGCTCGGATTGTTGCCGCGCATTGTTGCTGTAGGTCAGTTGCACCTTCTTTCGACGCACGACCGCGGCCTGCAGTAGGTCGACCATCTCGGGTCGCCTTCGCGTGTTCTCGCCCCATCGCGTCGAATCGATCATGGTGGCGTCGGCGGCAGCCTCGGCGTCCGCCCGAAAAGTCTGCGGCAACGCACGAACCAATTTGCGCAGCGCGGCCTTTGCCTCTCCCGACACCGCCGCCGCTGGGCCGACGAGAAGGAACAGGGCCTGCGCCTCCGTCGACGACAACCCGCTGAGGTCGGTCCTTGCACCTCCGACAAGCGACCACCCGCCGCCTCGGCCCGGTTGCGGATAGACGGGAATGCCTGCCGCCGAGAGTGCTTCGAGGTCGCGACGGGCGGTCGCGACCGACACTTCGAGTTCTTCGGCCACTTCGGCGGCGGTTACTCGACCACGCGATTGCATGAGGAGGAGGGTGGCTACAAGCCGGTCTGCGCGCATAAACAAATCTTCCTCAACAAAGTGCTCAGTTGATGAGCACTTTAGCTGGAAAGATTACAAATATCAGAAAAGCAAGACACCCAGAGCGAACCGAAAAGGACCCAAAATGTTGCGAGGACTCACCACAACCAACTTTTTCGCCGACGACGTCGCGGCCGCAAAAGACTGGTATACCAAGGTCTTCGGCGTCGAGGCGTACTTCGTCCGTCCGCTCGAAGGTCCGCCGGCCTACGTCGAGTTCCGGATCGGCGACTACTCGCACGAGTTCGGAATTCTCGACAGCCGGTACGCCGGATACGAGATCGGTAAGCCGGGTGGCGCCGTGACCTACTGGGCAGTCGATGACGTCGAAGCCATGTTTGCTGAGCTCATCCGCCACGGCGCGACGGAACACCTCGAGCCGACCGAACGCGGTCCCGGCTTCGTCACCGCGTCGGTCATCGATCCGTTCGGCAACATCCTCGGCGTGATGTTCAACCAGCACTACCTCGACATTCTCGCCACGAAGACCGCAGCCGTGGCGCAGGCCTGACATGGAAACGATCGTCGCGAGCAGCGCAGAGCAGTGGCGAGGATGGCTCGCCGCCAACGGGCAGACGGAGAAGGAGGTCTGGCTGATCATCCATCACAAGGACAGCGGCACGCCCAGCCTGCGCTACGCGGAGGCGATCGAACATGCATTGTGCTTCGGCTGGATAGACGGGCTCCACAAGAAGCGGGATGCGGAGAGCTCTCAGCTCCGCTTCACCCCGCGCAAGCCGACCAGCTCCTGGAGCAAGGTCAACCGGGAACGCGCGGAGAACATGATCGCGAACGGCCTGATGGCCGAGCCTGGGCAGGCACTGATCGACCTGGCCAAATCGCAGGGAACGTGGGAGGTCGTGGTCGACGGGGACGGGTCGGCTCTTCCCGCCGATCTGCAGCAGGCCCTCGACTCCAACGACGCCGCGCGCGGGAACTTCGAGAAGCTTCCGCCCTCTGCCCGCCGGCTGATACTCGAGTGGATCGTCACTGCGAAGCGGCCGGAGACCCGCGAACGACGCATCGAGAAGTCGGTCGCGCTCGCGGCGCAGAACATCAGGGCGAACAACCCCGGCACACGCCAGCCGAAAGCCGATCCCGCCTGACCATCGGCTCCTGATCGCGCTACCGTGAATCATGGGTATGTACGGCGAGATCTTCGGATCGTCGAAGCTTCGCAAAGAGAGCGGCGAAGACGCGGGAACTGGCGAGGAAACCGAGTGGGGCGCGCTCGACCTCGATCGCGGAGTCGTCTACCTGGACCGACGCGGTCCGGCGGTCGGCGCGGACGACGCGGACGAGTAGGTCGTCGCGGTATCCTCGCACGGTGACTTTGGAACCCGGATCGGTGTTTGCCGGGTACACGATCGAGCGCATGCTCGGCGCAGGCGGAATGGGGTCCGTGTATCTGGCCCGGCATCCGCGGCTACCGAGACACGATGCCCTCAAAGTCTTGACCGGCGCACCGGCGGCAAATTTCGACTACCGGCGCCGCTTCGAACGTGAGGCCGACTTAGCGTCCCGGCTTCGGCACCCGAACATCGTGTCGATCTACGATCGCGGCGTCGCCGAAGGTCAGCTCTGGATCGCGATGGAGTACGTCGAAGGAATCGACGCTGCGCATCTGATCACCAGCGGCCGCGATTCCGTCGAGCCGATGCGTGCGATCGAGATCATCCGTGACGCCGCGAAAGGCCTCGACTTCGCGCATCGCAAGGGGTTGCTGCACCGAGATGTGAAGCCCGCCAACATCTTGGTCACCGGCGACGAGGACGAGGGTGAACGCTCGCTCATCGCCGACTTCGGCATTGCGCGGTCCATTGACGATTCGCATCGTCTCACCGCGGCCGGCGACGTCCTGGGAACGCTGGCCTACGCGGCACCCGAGCAGCTGGAAGGTCGCGACGTCGATGCCCGCGTCGACGTCTACGCGCTCGGCTGCACACTCTTCGAACTGCTCACCGGCAGCAAGCCGTATCCGTACCCCACGATGATTCCCGTGATGAAAGCGCACCTGAACGCGCCGCCACCACGCCCGACCGACACGGTCCGCGCGTTGTCGTCCGGGATCGACGGCGTCATCGCCAAAGCGCTGGAAAAGAATCCGGACCGGCGCTACGCCTCGTGCCGCGAACTGGCCGAAGACGCGATGCAGGCGCTGACAGTACCGATGCGCCGACCATCGTTGGCCAAACCGGCTGCTCCTCCCGAGCAAGCGCGGTCACAGCAGGAGATGACGCAGCGACGCCCGCTGACCGACCCGACCCGGATCACCGACCGCGCGCAGCATTCCGCGCCGAACCACTTCTCGGCGCCGCTGCAACGAATCCAAGGGCAGGGCCAGCACGCTGCGCCTGCGCATCAGTCGTCCCCGAACCAGCGCGTCCCGCTGACTCCGATGCACGCGCAATCCCAACCGATCCAGCCCTACTACCCGCCGCTGCAGCATTCACCGCAGCAGGGCGAAACAAGCAACGGGCTGGCGTTGTGGTCGATGATCAGCGGCATTGTCGGCTTGATCAGCTGCTTCACGCTGATCGGCGGCTTCGCGCTGAGTCTCACGGCGATCGGTCTGGGCATAGCTGGACAGAAGAAGGCGAAGAGCGGTGCCGGACGGTCGGGCATGGCCATTGCTGGCATCGCCCTCGGCGTGGTGACGCTGATCTTGACGATTGTCTTCACCATCTACGTTGCGACGACGGACACCACAACAACCTGAGGGCGCTTCGCGCCTCGTGAGTTAAAGGTGCCCTCCGGACGCGCTGCTGGGGTGAAAATGGGGTGT
>NZ_JBIMSN010000101.1:0-12754 GCF_043944905.1 Antrihabitans spumae | reverse complement strand
TCCAGCAACACATTTGATGACTTCTGAAGAATCAGTCCACTTAAGCAGATAAGCAGTAAGCATGTGCTAATCGTAGCGGCACCCACCGACACACTTTCGACGCAAAGTACCTGCACAACACCACAATTAGGCCTGCGGCTCGTGAGTCCTTTTCGGAGGGCAGAACCACCGAAAGGACTCACGAGGCGCGGAGCGCCCTCGTGCCCGCGAGCTGCTGCGGAGCGCCCTAGGTGCCCGCGAGCTGCTGCTGGAATGCCAATGTTGCAGTCGCGCTCGGGATATCGACCGTGTACACGCGAACGGCGACTGAGCTCGGGGAGATGTCGAGCACCATGAACCCGAGATTGCTGAAGTCCTGGTAGAGCGCAGGATTGGTGATCCGCGACTGACCGCCGACCGACTTGGCGGCAGCGCCCGAGACGATCTGGTAAGCGCCTTTGGTAGCGGCTGTCGGGGTGAGGACCTGCTGTGAATGGTCGTGCCCGGCAAGCAGAATCGGGACCCGACCGAGGACTTCCTGATCGAAGAAGTCCTTCGCGTAGGTGCCGTTCGCGTGCGGCAGCAGCGCCGGAACCCCATCGTAGGCAGCGGCATTGCCGTGCGGTCCGTTCGCGATATACGAGAAGTGATTGCACGTGATCTTCCACTTCGCAGGCGACGACGCCAGACTCTGTCGCAGCCATTCCCGCTGGCCGGTCATGTACGGACCGTTCGGCGCCCAGTAGTTCAGGATCTGTGGAATGTAGGAGCACAGCGGATTCAGATCGAGCACGAAGAATTCGACGATCGGATCGTTGGCAGGAAGGGCAACCGAGTAATACCGCGACGGCATCCACCAGCGCGGCGAACGCGCGTGATAGCCGACTTCGTTGTTGCCCTTCTCCAGCCAGCTCCCATCTCCCGGAATGATGAGCGAGTTGTCGTGATTGCCGAGTGCCATCAGCCACGGCACGTCGAGGCCGGTGTTGGGTACCTCGAACTTGGTGCCGAACTCGTCGTCGTCGGGCGTCTCGGCGCCGTCCTCGTAGATGTTGTCGCCCAATCCGATTGCAAGCGAAAGCTGCTCGCCCGCAAACAGCTTCTTCGCTGCCTCGGCCACAGCGAGCTGTCCCGCAGCGCCTGTTCCGGCGTCACCGGTGACGAGGACGGTCAGATTCTTGCCGGTTGGAAACGGATACTTCGACGCGGTCGCCCGCGCCACCGCGCCGCCGGGGACAAGCGTCGCTCCGACGGCTGCGGCCGCAGCGAGAGTTCCTGTCAACATCGACCGACGACTGAAACTCCGACCGTCGAATGCTTCGTTCACTGTTCCTCCGAAAGCTGCAGCAGGGATTCCCCCTATTCGATACCAAACGTGTTCGACGTGCCGGTGAACGGCGAGAGTTGGCCTGCCGCGTCGCGGGCATCGCCGTGATAGCGCAGGCGATAGGTGCCTGCCGCCGCGTCGTCCGGGATTCGCCACGCTACCTCGACGACCGACCCAGCCTTGCCGCGACGCTTCCAACGGTAGGTCGTTGCGAAGTCGCCGTCGTCCGCAATCCTCGCCCAGCCTGCTTCCGTCTGCTGCTGGACCTCGAGATAGGTGTCGCCCCGGCGTAGATCGTTGTTCGGGTAGGCACCGACGAAGGTCGAAACCACACGATCACCGGCGACGTAGCGGCCTGCAGGTGCCGTCAACTGATCACCGAAGTCGTGACCCGACAAAGCCTCGTCCGCAGGCGCCTGCGCTGGTCCGCGGCGCTTTCGCCCAGAGAGGTCCGGCGCCGGATCGCCGTGGTCGACGGCAACCCCGTCCCGCATCGCCGTTGCCAGTTGCGCCGCGATCTGTTGCAGCGCAGGCAGTTCCCACTTGCCGAACATGGTGCTGCCGCCCTCATAGCGTTGGGCCTCGTACTCCTCGGGTGTTGTGACGTAGTGGATGTAGCCGTTGCTGTAGCCGGCGACCAGAACGTCGGCCAACTCGGCTCCGACTATGGCGGCGACCGTGCGCCGCAGCCGCAGACCTGCGACGATCGTCACTTCCCCAGGTATGCCGATCAGGTACAGCTGCCCGATTCGGAACAGTTGCACCGGAACTCGCTCGATGATCATCGGAACGACCTTGTTGATCGATCCCGCTGGGGCGACAAGGCCTTTGGGCGCGTGACTGTCCGCGAGGGAGCCGGACAATCGGTAGATCAGATGCCGAGAGACCCGATCGAACAACGGGTTGCCGTTCTCGCTGAAGCCTGCAAACCCGTCTCCATCCGCGGAAGCTCCCGCAATCGCGGCGGCCCCCGGGATAGGTGGGCCTGTGCGATGGGCCTTGCCGTCACCGGTGAATTCGGGTGCGACTTCGTAGCCGGACAGCGTGACATACAGAGTTCGGCTGTCCAGCCCGCCGACGACAGCGGCAGTCTGTTCGGTGAGAGCCTTTGTTGCAGCATCGAACTGGCGCAACCCAATGATTCGGGTGTTGCGCACTTCGTCATCGGTCGGTCCGCTGCCTGGCTTCAGGTTCAAGTTGGGGGACATGTCTCCGGAGTTCGTCTGCGCGAACGCGGAGATGAACGAGGGAGTGTGATCGCGGAGATAGTCGACGTTCTCGGTGAGCCGCTCCCAGTGGTAGCTTGCGTAGCCCTTGTTGTCCGAGCTGATCAACGTGTTGGTGTTGGTCATGCTGGTGTTGTGCGTGGCGAACCAGGTGATAGCACCGACCGCTGCGTCCTCGCGTTCCATAGCAAGAACGGTCACCTGCGGGTCGTTGGCCTCAGGGAAGAACGTCTTGTCATGCAGAGGATTTCGATCGAAGGCGACGCGAGACCGGTTCACACTTGCGTTGTGCAGTTCGGTGCGCGACAGCGTGAGTGTTGTGAGGGAGAGGTCTGCATCGGCACGCTCGACAGCTTTGACCGCGCCGTCGACGATGGCATCGAAGGTCTTGGCGCGATAGCCGTTCGTCGTGGCGTTGTAGGTGTAGTGGTGGGAGTAGCCACCGGGTCCGCAGTGGGTGTGTGTCGCCGTGATCATCGTGTTGGCAGCCGTGTAGCGATCACCGAATCGTGTTGCGAGCCTGGCCAACACGGCATTGCAGATGCTGTCGAAGATCAACGGGATCTCGCACACCACCAAGAGCAAGCGGTCGGTGCCGTACTCGAAGACGAACGCTCGAGCGCGCAGGCGGGTGTGGATGCCGTCGCTGCGTTGCTCGGCTTTGCCGTACCCGAGCATGCCCGCATCGGCGGGTTCTCCAGTGATGTCGGAAATGCCGCGGCCGACCGAATAGCCTGTCACTGCTTACCTTTGGCTTGCAATCGAAGGCGAGTCACCGCTGCGAGCCGTTGGATGGTGCGCCGAGAGTGCGGTTGAGATAGGAGTTGGTGAAAACGCCTGTCGGGTCGACCTTGTCGCGCATGGCAACGAAGGTGTCGAATTGTGGATAGAGGCTGCGTAGTTCGTCTGCGCTGAGGCTGTGCATCTTTCCCCAGTGCGGCCGGCCACCGACGGCTCCGAAGATTCCTTCCAGCGCAGCAAAATACGTGGCGTACTGCATCCGGTGATACTGATGGAACGCGATGTAGCAGGTGTCCCGCTGGTAGGTGGGAGCAAGCGGAATATCATCTGCGGCAACGAACCTCACCTCGAGTGGAAACGAGATCTTCTCGTCGTGACTTTCGGTCCAGCGCCGGATCTCGCGCAGCACGTCGACGGCGTCTTCGCGGGCGATGGCGTATTCACCCTCGTTGAACCGAATGTCGCGTTTGGAGGCAAACGCGTTGTGCGACATGTCGGTGAAGTCGCGGCCACCGAGTGCTCGTGCCCCCGCGCGGGTGATCGCCGGAATAGTGCGCTGGTATCGGCTACCGAAACGGAGCAGCCGCTCGAATACGACGTCGGCGAGGAAGTCGTCGTCGAACTTGCTTCGGCGCTGGCTGATCGGCTGCAGCGGCGCGTTGCCCGGCAGCCGGGTCGTCCGACGTGTCGAGGCCAGACGACTGTGCGGGAACCAGAAGAACTCGAAGTGGTCGTTGTCGTCGACGAACGAATCCAGTTCCTCGACAGCACGATCGAGCGACATCGTTTCCTCGACGACGTGCAATGCGAAGGCGGGCACACATTGCAGCGTCACCGCTATGACTATTCCGAGTGCGCCGAGACCGACTCGCGCTGCGGAGAACAGTTCGGGTCGCTCGGTGGGCGAGCAGGTCACGATCGACCCGTCCGCAAGGACGATTTCGAGCCGCCGGATCTGCGTCGAGATGCTGCCGAACTTGGCTCCGGTGCCGTGGGTGCTGGTTGCCGTTGCGCCGGAGATGGTTTGGCGATCGATGTCGCCCATGTTCTCGAGCGCCAATCCCCGTTCGGCCAACGCTTGGTTCAGTCGATACAGGGGAGTGCCTGCAGCGACCGTGACGAGCCCGGTGGATTCGTCGCAATCGATGATCCCGTCCAGGTGGGTCAGCCGCAGCGATACATCGTCGGGCACGGCGATCTCGGAGAACGAATGTCCGGAACCGGCAGCCTTCACCCGTAGACCTGCTCGGGCCGCATCCTTTACCGCTGCAGCGACCGCGGCACTGTCACGCGGCTCGATGACCCGAGACGGCTGCGCGGTCAGTCGGCCACTCCAGTTGTGCCAGGAGGAAGGCAGAGCTTCGGTCGGTGCGGTCACGTCGGTACTCCTGAGGTCGTGATGTGCTGGTTGCAACACTCCTCTCGAATCGGTGAGTTGTGAAACAGCGGCTCCGACCTGATTTACAATTTTTGATTGTGGATGTGTCGAGCAGGAGGCTGCGATACTTCGTTGCCGTCGCAGAAGAGTTGCATTTCAGCCGTGCGGCCGCGCGGTTGTTCGTTGCGCAACAAGCCCTGTCGAAACAGATCAGGGAACTAGAAGACGATCTTGGTGCCCAGCTACTCAGGCGCACAACGCGTTCCGTCGAACTGACGCCGGCGGGCGAGCTGTTCCTCGAGACCGCGCGCGAGATGCTCGCAACACTTGACGCGGGCGTCGAGGCGACCCGGCGAGCCGCACTGGGCGAGTCGGGTGTCTTGCGTTTGGGCTTCCTCGTCGGAGCTGCGCTCGAATTGACTGCGCCGATCCTCGAGCAGTTCGCCGAAAAATATCCCGATGTTCGCGTCGAACTTCGCGAGTTCGGCTTCAACGACCCGGCCGTCGGGCTCGGTGACGGCACCTCCGACTTGGCGTTCCTCAGATTGCCGACCGGTGTCACGGATATCGATATCGTGCCGCTGTTCGTCGAGCCATGCGTACTTGCGGTGCCGAGCGCTCATCGACTTGCCGGGCGGAAGTCGGTCGCCGTCGATGAGATGCTCGACGAACCCATGGTTGTCGCGCGCACGGCAGATGATGTGTGGCAACGGTTTTGGACGCTCGACGCGCATCGTGGCGAAAAACGCGCAAAGATTGCCTCGTTCACCAACTCGCACACAGAGGAAATTGCCGTTGTCTCGGCAGGCGTCGGGTGCAGCGTGATGGTGGCGGGGGCGGCCAGGCACACTCCGCACAGCGGGGTCCGCTACGTTCCGATCGACGGTTTCGAGGGTTCGGTGGTCGCGCTCGGCTGGCCCGCTGGTCGGCGTTCGGTTCTCGCCGACCGGTTCGTGCAGGTTGCCCTGGACGTCCGTGATCGCGAAACCGACATCGTGTCCCTGATCGAGCACCCGTTCGAGGCGGCCGACCCGGAGGAGAGAGCCCGAATTCGATGATGCAAACACAGGTGAGCCGTTGGCCGATCGTCGCCGCGTTTGCGATGGTCGGGGCGGCCACGCAGGTGCTGTGGCTCAGCTTCGCCCCGGTGACGACCGTTGCTGCCGAGCACTACGGCGTCTCCGAGTCGGCAATCGGCTGGCTGGCCAACGTGTTTCCGCTGTTCTACGTTGTCTTGGCGATCCCGGCCGGCTTGCTCCTCGATCGGTGGTTCACACAGGCTTTGGCAGCGGGTGCGGTGCTCACCGCGGTCGGCGGGTTGCTGCGCTTGATCGGCGACGACTTCGTCTGGGTGTTGACCGGACAGATCGTCATTGCGATCGCGCAGCCTCTGGTTCTCAATGCAATCACCGGAATCACCGGACGTTATCTCGCAGAGGAAGATCGTCCCGCCGGCATCGCGATCGGTTCGGCGAGCACGTTCGCCGGGATGATCATCGCCTTCCTGCTCGGCGCGATCTTCACCGATGCCGAGCAACTCGGCACCCTCATTGCAATCGGCGCTGCATTTTCTTTGATCGCAGCCGTGGTGCTCGTCGTCGCGCTACGAACGCCGTTCGCCTTCTCGCACCAGCGTCCGCCTGCGGGTCTCGCCGCTCTTCGGATCGCCTGGAACGACGACTTCATCCGGCGGCTGTGCGTGCTGGTCTTCTTTCCGTTCGGGACCTTCGTCGCGTTGACGACGTTCGCTCAAGCGCTGTTGGAACCCGCAGGTGTGGATTCGGGGACCGCGAGCATCATCCTCTTGCTCAACGTTCTTGCTGGAGTCGTCGGTTGTGCGGTGCTGCCGATCGTGGCTGCCCGACGCGGCTGGGAGCTGAAAATGCTTGTGCTCGGCGCTATTACAGCGTTCCTGGGCTGCGTTGCGTTGGCGGTTGCACCGGGAGCGATCGTGGCCTACGGCAGTCTGACCCTGATCGGTTTTCTGCTGCTACCCGCGTTGCCGATCGTCCTTGCGATGACCGAGCGTCGGTCCGGCGAAGTCGAGGGAACGGCTGCCGGATTGATCTGGATGTCGGGAAATCTCGGCGGACTGGTGGTCGCGACAATAGTCGGACTGCTTGTCGACCATCCAGGTCCGGCGTTTCTCGTCGCTGGCATTGCCGCGTTGCTCGCGGTGCCGCTCGTGCGCGGAATCGGTCCGTATTTAGGTGCGGATGCCGAGGTCGAAACCGCCGATCCGACGCATTAGCTATGCGAGATTCGGGTGCGGCTGGCGAACGACGTTGGTCGCCAGCCCAGTCGGTCTCTAGTGGTCGCGAGACCAACTGCGCTCCGATAGTAGCGCTGAAACCGGTAGCTGACGACTAACGGTGAGTTACCGGCGACGGCCGAAGCAGGCCGACTTCGCTTCGTGAACCTGCTCGAAGGTCATCGGTCCGACGGTCAGGGGCTGCCGCGGTCGAGAGTCTGCTCGCAACCCGTCGAGCATGATCGAGAAGTAGCGTCGCCACACTTCGGGATGGACGGTCCTTGCGAAATCGGCGATCCAGTCGACCATGTGAATAGTGGCGAAAAAGTCCTGCGCTTCCGCGTCGGGTCGCAGTTCGCCGGCGTCACGGGCGCGATCGATCACCTTCGTCACAGCGGGTTCCATCCGCTCTCGCACGCACGCGAACCGATTCTGCTGACCGTCGAGGGTCATGAGAACCTCACCGAGACCACGATTCTCGGCCATATGGCGGCACATGTACTCGAAGAACTGCACGAGTCCCTGCCACGGGTCGGGATTGTCCAGCGCGAGCTCGGCCTGACCGGCCATGTCGTCGACATGCTTCTCGAAGACACCTGCGATGAGGTCCTGCTTGTTGCTGAACCGTCGGTAGACGGTGCCGACCCCGACGCCTGCGTGTTCGGCGACGTCGTCCAGCGTGATTTCGAGGCCACGTGTGGCGAAGAGTTCGCGCGCGGCTTCCAGAATTCGCTGCTGATTGCGTGCGGCATCGGCGCGTAGCGGGCGGGTAGCCGGAGCGGCGGGTGCCTTCGTGGTGACGGTGTTCACACCCTCATCTTAGCAAGTTTCCGAAATAAGTGGAGACATGATCTCCGTTACGTGTTACGTTATTTCGAGTAAGTGGAGGAACCGCCTCCATCTAGTGATTCGAGGGGATCCATGACAACCAGCACAATCGAACCCCTGGAGCCGGCCGACACCGATGTCGCCGCACCACAGGCTCGCGGACGGGGATCGCACGCTGCAAGGTGGTGGATCCTCGGTGTTCTCGCGCTCTCGCAGTTGATGGTCGTGCTCGACGCCACCGTCGTAAACATCGCGCTCCCAGCCGCCCAGCGTTCGCTCGAGTTCTCCGACGCCGATCGCCAGTGGGTCGTGACCGCATACGCACTCGCGTTCGGCAGCCTGCTGCTACTCGGTGGCCGCCTCAGTGACCTCTTCGGACGGCGTACGACGTTCCTCATCGGACTGAGTGGTTTCGCAATTGCCTCCGCGGTCGGTGGCGCAGCAACCAGTTTCGAAATGCTCGTCGCAGCTCGCGCCGGCCAGGGCGTCTTCGGTGCGTTGCTCGCACCTGCAGCATTGTCGCTGCTCACCGTGACGTTCACCGAACCCAAGGAACGCGCGAAGGCATTCGGTGTCTTCGGTGCCATCGCAGGCGCAGGCGGCGCCATCGGCTTGCTGCTCGGCGGCATGCTCACCGAATGGGCGTCGTGGCGCTGGGCGATGTACGTCAACCTGATCTTCGCTGCCGTCGCAATCGTCGGTGCCGCACTTCTGCTTGCCAAGCACGTCACGACCGACCGACCGAAGCTCGACATCCCGGGCACACTGACCGTGACAGCCGCACTGTTCAGCATCGTCTACGGCTTCTCCCAGGCCGAGTCGGAGGGCTGGGGCGACTCGTCGACCATCAGCTGGCTCGCTGCAGGCACGATCCTGCTCGCGGTGTTCGTGTACTTGCAGAGTCGCGTTGCGAATCCGCTGCTGCCGTTGCGAATTGTGTTGGACCGCACTCGCGGCGCGTCCTACCTCGCTGTGTTCATCGTCGGCGCAGGCATGTTCGCGGTGTTCCTGTTCCTGACCTACTACATGCAGTTGATTCTCGGCTTCACCCCGATCATGACCGGCGTCGCCTTCCTGCCGATGGTCGCCGCGATGATCGCGTCGTCGGTCACGTCGTCGCAGGCCCTGTTGCCTCGCTTCGGCGCTCGGGTCCTGATGACGGCTGGCCTGCTCATCGGTGCGCTCGGCATGGGTCTGCTCACCCAGATCGAGGTCGACAGCAACTACGCGCTGCACATCCTGCCCGGCCTGGTCCTGATGGGCCTCGGCTTGGGTGCGTCGATGGCAACGGCTTTCCAGGGTGCGACGTCGGCACTCGCTCACGAAGATGCGGGTGTCGCGTCGGCCATGGTCAACACCAGCCAGCAGGTCGGTGGCTCGATCGGTACCGCGCTGCTCAGCACGATCGCAGCATCGGCGGCCGCGAGCTTCGCGTCCGGCAAGGCTGTGAACGAGTTGACTGCCATGCAGGCTGCGGTGTCGAGCTACTCCGCGACCTTCTGGTGGGCGACGTTCATCTTCCTCGGTGGAGCGGTCCTGACGGCGGTATTGCTGCCCAACGGCGTTCCCGAGCCAAGCGAAGGCGAACCGGTGATCGCGCACTGATGAGTTAGCACCCGCGCCGTTCGCACCTGCACAGTTGCCGGCCCCCACGACCACTCGGTCGTGGGGGCCGCTTCTGTTCGTGCAGTGCGGTTTTCAGTCCGCTGGTGCAGTCGTTGTGCCGCCCACGACGCTGCCCTCGACACTCCGCAGCATCATGTCTACCCAGGTTTTGACGAACTGTTCGTCCCCGACGTCGTGTGGTGCCAGCCCGAACAGCAGCGGTACCAACCGTGCCGACAGCAAGGCCCCGAGGCCGACGGAGGTGATGTCGGTTGCCCGATCGGCACTGATGTCTGCTTCGTCGGCAAGCCACGAAGCGAATCCCGAATAGATTCTGCGGACCATGTTGTGGACCGCACCGTCGAGTAGGTGTGGTCGGGTCCGCGTGTCGGTTGCGAGGATGCGCAGCAGAGCTTCTTCGTTGTCGAGTTCGGCAAGCACGTACTTTGCAAGCAAGGTGAGCGCGACGCGCAGGTCACCCAATCCGGACATCAACTGCGTGATGTCGCGCACCGCGTTGACGCGGTCGAGGTGGCGTTCGAGACCCGCTTCGAGGATCGATTCCTTCGTGCGGAAGTGGTGATAGATCCCACCTGCACCTGGCGTCAGGCCTGCAGCGGTCTCGATCTGGGTGATGGACGTGCCTCGAAAGCTGTTCTCGCTGAACAGTTCCATCGCCGCATCGAGGATGCGGTCGCGTGTCATAGTCGTCGCTGCCACGATCTAAGTGAACGCTGAAATTTCCAAAGCGTCAACTTGTTGACACCCTCGTGGCTCAAGTGTTCACTGAGGAACATTAAGTGGGTTCGTACGGGCGAGGTGGAGGACGAACGATGACGGCAGCGGACGACGCTCGGGCGCACATACCGAAGCGCGGTCGAGTGGCCAGAGCGATGCCACTCGTCGGGCTCGCAGGGCGAACCGCGGGGGAGGCTGTCGTCGAGTCGATGCGCCGACGTCGAAAGAACGCCGAAGCCGGCCGACCGGACTACCGGGTCAAGGACGCCGACCGCTACGCAAACCACCTGGGACGCTCCAAGGGCGTGTTGATGAAGGCGGGCCAGATCCTGTCCTTCACTGCCATCGGCCCTACCGTCGGCGACGAAAACCAGAACGTCTATCAACGAGCGCTGGCACGACTGCAGGACAGTGCGCCGCCGATGCCATACGAAACGGCTGCAGGCGTGATCGAAGCGAATTTGGGCAAGCCCGTCGACGAGCTGTTCGCCGAATTCGATCCTGTACCGGTCGGCGCGGCGTCGATCGGACAGGTTCATGCCGCGCGCCTGGCCGACGGCCGCCGCGTTGCGGTCAAAGTTCAGTATCCCGGCGTCGACGAGGCGATTCGCGCCGATCTCGCCAACACCGAACTGCTCGCCACGTTCTTTCAGATGGCGAAAGGTCTACAACCCGCACTGGCGCGACTCGACATCAAGGCGCTGTCACAAGAGGTCACCGCACGTATCGGTGAAGAGATCGATTATCTCGTCGAGGCTGCGAATCAGACCGCATTCGTCGACGGCTATCGGGGCCATCCGTTCATCCGCATTCCCGAGGTCGTACCGGAGCTGACCACAAGTCAAGTTCTCACGATGGACTTCGTCGAAGGTCGACGTTTTGCCGAAGCCCTCACCGCCCCACAGGAACTGCGCGATCTATGGGGCGAGACGATCTCTCGCTTCGCCATGGGCAGCCTGCGGACCATCGGCCTCTTCAACGCCGACCCGCATCCTGGCAACTACCTGTTCCACGACGACGGCGGCGTCACGTTCATCGATTTCGGCTGCGTGAAGCGATTCACCGAAGACAAGGTCACGCTCGTCAAGAGGTCGTTGAACGCGGCCGTCGTGGACGACGTCCCAGCTCTGATGCTCGTCCTTCGCGACATGGGGATCGTGGTCGACGGCGAGTTGCCGGAACCACGCGAGATAGCGGATTTCTACAGGTGTGGTCTGGAGATGTTGACGGGTCCGCAGCCGTTCATGTATTCGACAGCGTTCGCGGCAGGCGTTGTCCAGGAAAAGTTTTCACCGGTCGGTCCGTACGGCCATGTGCTGAGGAAAGTTTCGCTCGATCCGGACTTCACTATGCTCACCCGTATCGATCTCGGCGTCACCGCCGTGCTCGGAGCGCTCGAATGCGCCGGACCATGGGAGGCCATCCAGCAGGAATGGGACAACAACGGTCCGGCGGCGACGCCTATGGGCGAGTTCGATATTGCACATCGGGGAGCGAAGCAATGACGACATCGTATGCAGGACAACCGATTGCAGGACAACCGTCTGCAGGACAGTCGGTTCGGTTCGACGACGAGTACGGTGTGTACTTCGTCGACGGCTACGACGAGGTGTCCGCTGTGCTGCGTGGCTCCGGTTGGAGCAGCGACCCGCGGCGTAACCCGTTGGCACCGGTCGAGATTCGCGATCTGCCGCAGACCGCTCTCATCTTCATGGATCCACCCGACCACACCCGGCTGCGCAGGATCGTGGGTCCGGTGTTCACGCCGAGGTCGATCGAAAGAATCCGGCCGAGGGTCGCGTCGATAGTGGAGGCGGCGCTGGACGGGCTCGACGAATCGGCCGAACTGGTCAACGAATTCGCGTACGTCGTCCCGCTTGCCGTGATCGCCGAGCTGCTCGACGTCGGAGCCGAAGGCGCCGAGCTGTTCGCCGATCTGACCCCCGATCTTGTCAAGATGCTCGAACTCGACGCTACGCCTGAGGATATGGTCGCCAGCGTCGACGCATCGATCGAACTGATGCTCGAACTCACACCGATACTCGCCGACCGCAAACAGCATCCGGGCGACGACTTCATCAGCGCATTGCTGGCCCAGGACGGCATTACCGTCGACGAGGTCCTCGGTACCTGCCTGCTCCTGCTGGCGGCCGGGCACGAGACAACAGCGAATCTGATCGCCAACGGAACCAGAGCGCTTGTGCAGGACCCGGCTCACGTTCTGGAGCTTGCACACGATCCGGTCAACGCTGTCGAGGAACTGCTCCGGGTCGAAGGGCCGGTGAAAATGGCGGGACGGACGGCGGTCGAGGACGTCGAACTCGGCGGAGTGACGATTCCGGCGGGCAGTTTCGTGCTGCTGCAGCTGGACAGGGCAAACGTGGACCCGCGTCGTTTCGACGATCCGCTACGGCTCGATCTGAGCCGAAAGCCACACGGTCACTTGGCATTCGGCTCCGGACCGCATTTCTGCCTCGGTGCTGCGCTGAGTCGCATGGAGACCGCGGAGGCGCTGACTCGGCTGTTCGCGCGCTATCCACACCTGGAGCTTGCAGACGAAGAGCCGAGCTGGCGGGTATCCAACACGTTCCGGGCACTCACCGAATTGCCAGTCAGGGGGCTTCGCGCCTCGTGAGTTAAAGGTGCCCTCCGGACGCGCTGCTGGGGTGAAAATGGGGTGT
>NZ_JBIMSN010000100.1:0-11308 GCF_043944905.1 Antrihabitans spumae | reverse complement strand
CTGACGCGGCTCCGCCGCGTGCTGACGCCGACGCCAACAGTTCCATTCACGTAGCAGACGCACGAGCGGCGGAGCCGCCTACTTCTCCCGAAGCATCTCCGCGACGAGGAATGCCAGTTCCAGCGACTGCTGGGTGTTGAGGCGCGGATCGCATGCGGTCTCGTAGCGACCGGACAGGTCCAGATCGGAGATGTCCTGCGCGCCACCGAGGCATTCGGTCACGTTCTCGCCGGTCAACTCGATGTGGATGCCGCCGGGGTGCGTACCGAGTCCGTTGTGGACCTCGAAGAAGCCCTGCACCTCGTCGACGATGCGATCGAAGTGCCGCGTCTTGTATCCGGTCGACGCCTCGTGTGTGTTGCCGTGCATCGGATCGCATTGCCAGATGATCTGATGGCCTGTCGCCTGCACCTTCTCGATGATCGGCGGCAGCAGATCGCGAACCTTGGTGTTGCCCATCCGCGACACCAACGTCAACCGGCCCGGCTTGTTCGTCGGATCGAGGCGCTCGACGTATTCGACCGCCATTTCCGGCGTCGTGTTCGGGCCGATCTTGAGGCCGATGGGGTTGGACAGCAGTTCCGCGAACGCAATGTGCGCACCGTCGAGCTGCCGGGTGCGGTCGCCGATCCAGAGGAAATGTGCCGAGAGGTCGTAGAGCGTCGGGTTGCCGTCTTCGTCTTCGGACAGCCGCAGCATCGCACGCTCGTAATCGAGCACGAGTGCCTCGTGGCTCGCGAAGATCTGAGCGGACTGCAAGTTGGGGTCGGTCACTCGACAGGCATTCATAAACGCCAGACCGCGATCGATTTCCGAGGCGAGCTGCTCGTATCGCGCGCCCGCGGGAGACTCGGCGACGAACGCCCTGTTCCAGTCGTGCACCTTGTGCAGATCGGCCATGCCCGCACCGGTCAGCGCGCGGACCAAGTTCATCGCAGCGCTCGCATTTGCGTACGCGCGCACCAGACGGGACGGATCATGATCGCGCACAGCAGCATCCGCCACCAACGAGTTGACCATGTCACCGCGGTAGGACTTGAGACCCAGCGAGTCGATGTCGGACGACCGCGGCTTCGCATACTGACCCGCGATGCGCGCGACCTTCACGACGGGAACGCTCGCACCGTAGGTCAGCACGACCGCCATCTGCAGCAGTGTCCGAATGTTGCCCTTGATATGGGGCTCGGTGTTGTCGGCGAACGTCTCGGCGCAGTCGCCGCCCTGCAGGAGGAACGCCTCACCGCGCGCGACCTCGGCCAACTTGCGTTGCAGCTCCTGAACTTCGGAGGGGACGCAGATCGGGGGCACGCTTTCGAGCACGGTCCGCATCGCCGCGGCCTGATCTTTCGGCCAGCTCGGCTGTTGCGCGGCAGGCTTCGCCAAAGCAGCGGCCAGCCTGTCGCGCAGATCGCTCGGAAGCGGTGGCAACTCGGGCAAGCGATCGATCGGTACGTCGACAGTCCAGTTCACCAATACAGGATATTCGCAATACGACGCGTCGAAGGTGTTGGGTTGTCACACCTTGGGTTCAGCCCCTGGTTCGCTACCGTGACGAACGCTCGTTCACCGCAACGAACGAGCCCGCTCGATGGCCTCGAACTTCGCCAGATTGTGCCGAGCGTCGGCGAGCGCATCGTGCGCGTCTGCCGGTACGGGTGGAATTGTCGGGCTGCCGTTCTGCTCCCAGTACTGCTTCAGCTCGTGGGTGTAGCGCGGTAGCGAGCGCGGCAACGCCGTCATCGGGCCCCACAGCTGACACAGCGCGACGTGATCGTAGGCAGCAACCCAGGCCCACAGTTCGGGTTCGATACCCGCGCGCGGAAGTAGAAACGACAGCAGGTCGTCACGGATGCGTTCCCGACTGCGCCACGCGGGATGTGCAGGGGGCGGCAGCTTCGGAAGAACGTTCTGGCGGACCCACTTACCTGCCCGCTTCGGATCGAAATCGGTGGACACAGCGTAGAACTCGCGTCCGTCCTCACATACGACACCGATCGAGATCAGCTCGATGGTTCGGCCGTCTTCGATGAACTCATTGTCGTAGAAATAGCGCACGGTCGGCCACCCTATGCGACATCGAGCGCTGCCGGGTCGTGTGGGTCAGCCTGCCTGGGTATCCGGGTAGCGATCGGCGCGCGGCGCAACCGCGTCCGCGGACGGCTTCTTCTTTTTCAGCGATGCACCGTAGATGTCGACGTACTCCTGGCCGGACAACTGCATCAGCTCGTACATCACCTCGTCGATCACAGCGCGCTCGATGAAGCGGTTGCCGCCCATACCTTCGAACCGCGAGAAGTCGATCGGCGGACCGATCTTGACCGTGACCCGAGCCGGCCGGAACTTGGTTGTCCCCGGTGGCGTCACGAGGTTGGTGCCGATCATCGCGCACGGAATCACCGGCACACCTGTTTCGAGCGCCAATCTGGCCAACCCCGTCTTGCCCTTGTACAGCCGACCGTCGGGCGAGCGGGTGCCCTCGGGATACAGACCGACGAGCTTGCCCTTGTCGAGATAGATTCGCGCGGTGTTCATCGCCGATTCGGCGGCGTCGCCACCACTGCGATCGATCGGCACCTGACCGGTCGCTGTGAAGAAGATTTTCTGCAACCTGCCTTTGATTCCGGGAGTCGTGAAGTACTCGCTCTTGGCAAGGAAGGTGATTCGTCGCGTCGACATCAGTGGCAGAAACAGCCAGTCGGTGATCGAAAGATGGTTGCTTGCAAGGATCGCGGGACCGTCCGCCGGAATGTGCTCGAGTCCCTCGATGCGGGGGCGATTGACCAGTCGCAGTATCGGGCCCACCAACACGAACTTCAGCAGCCAATACAACATGGGACCCTTCCCGACGGACGTGACAAGACGCTCACAAGACACTCGACGCGTACTTTACCGAGGTTTCATTTACCGAGCTACCAGACAAGTGACCATGACGTGGCACGTCACGAGCAGCGTTCACGAGTTGCTGTCGGCGACAACCGCTCGCGCAAGTTCCGCAGCGCCGATCATGGCCGCAGCCTCACCGAGCTGGGTCGTCCGAATTCTGGCCAGCGGTCGATGCCCCGCCCCCGTCACCAAGGCCGCGTAGTGCTCGCGCGCCTCGTCGAGGAACAGCGGTGCCGAACTGCTCACCCCACCGGCAATCACGACGAGATCGGGATCGTAGATGTCGCTGACGAACGCGAACCCGATGCCGAGCCAGCGTGCGAAGTCGGCGACGGCTGCTATAGCGATCCGGTCGCCGTCCTGCGCTGCACCGGCGACGCGACGTCCCGTCAGCGAACCCGGATCGCGAGCGACCTCACGGGCCAGAATCGCCGAGTCGCCCGGATTGGCGGCGAGCAGTTCGATCGCCGTGTCCGCCAACGCCGTTCCGCTGCAATACCGTTCCCAGCAGCCACGCTTACCGCACGCGCAGGCACGCCCGTCTGGCACGACCTGCACGTGGCCGAGTTCGGGTGCGACACCGTGACTGCCGCGATACAGCTCGCCGTCGATCAGTAGTGCCGCGCCGATGCCCGTTCCGATCGCGACCATGACGACATTGCGCCCACCCGCTGCCGACCCGAACTTGTGCTCTGCCCACACCGCGGCGTTGGCGTCGTGCTCCAGGATGACCGGCAAGCCGAGCCGCTCACCGAGTTGCTTGCCGACCGGTGCGTCGACCCACGGTAGATGTGGCGCGAACCGGACGGTCGTGCGATCACTTGTGATGAAACCCGCCACCGCCAGCCCGACGGCGGCGATCTTGTGCCTGCTCGCGAGTTCGCGGACCGCCCGGTCGAGACCGTTCTCCAGCGCTTTACGCGACTGCGGAGTCGGTGCCTGGGTCGTGTCCAGTACCTGTCCCTCTGCGTCGACGACCGACGCCCGAATACTCGTACCGCCGACGTCGATTCCGACGGTCAGCGCCTTGCCGCGTTTGCGACTCACACCACCGGTGCCCATGAGGACGAATTGTGCCCACTCGAACGGTCCGCCGTTGCATTCGCGGGTTTTATGGTCACCGGAATGTTCACGAGTTTGTTCGGATCGGGCGTCGAAGCAGCTGCGGCGGCCCGCTGTTTACCTTCCGAGTCCCCCGCGGCACCGTTGGCGGCGTCCGCGAATTCCGGCGGCAGCTTCGGCTCGACCGGTATACCGGCCAAGGCCTCGCGCAGGACGATCACCACAGCCGTACCGTGATCTGCGAGGGTGCCGAGCAGGTCGTGGTGCTCCCCGCGCACCAGCGCGCTCACCGCGCACACGGGACACCAGTCGCAGCTCGACCACTCTTCCTGGTTCGCCCCGACCGCTGCACGACGAAGCGCAGGCTCGACCTTCTCGAGCAAGGCCTCGGCGAGCAGGCGCAGTTCGTCGCCGAAGTTCGCGTGGTCGTCTTTCGCATGGTCGCGATTGGAGTGGTCGGCTTTCGCCTTCGAGGACTTTTCCGAACTCATTTCGGCCATACCTTCTGATCAGGGCGAAACCGCACGACAAGACTCGTGCCGTCGAGCTCCGCCGACTCGACAGCACACCGGCGCAGTACCGACGCAAGACGCATTCGACGCCGGACTCCGTCAGCTCCCACTATCAAATCGTCCTCCGCTCGCGCTAGTTGCAGGCTCCTCGGTTCGACGACAGGAAGGTGCATGCGCATCGCGTACACCGAGTCGACTCCCGAACCCGATTCCAACCAGACCGTCACAGTCTGCGCGTCCCCGCCCCGTGCGGGTGGCGCGTCGGCCAGTTCAGCGTTCACCGCGTAGGCGAGCGCACCGAGAGAGGACAATCCTACCGGCTCCGGTCCGGTGTGCTGTGCCGTAAGGATCCGCACATCGGTCATCGATTCTTCGAACGCCGCGACGACGTCGAGCTGCTCCCCGCGCCGGTTCCGATACCACCGCACGGCCGGCGCAACGTCCTCGGACGCAATCTCGTCGGTGCCAGGCTCGTCGAGCGAGGGCAACACCTTGTTCACGACGACCGCATCGAGGCGCAGCCCGAGCAGCGCCAACGCCGATCTGGTTCGCGCTGCTTCTGCAAGGGCCAACCGCTCCGCGACGGTGATCAGCCGGACGCTGGTCCGATCCTGATCGGCGATCACAGCACGCACACCACCGAGTGCGACAGCGATCTTCTCGATCGTCGCCACGACGACAGCCATCCGCAGGTCGGTACCGATCGCGGCCGCAATTCGCTTGTGCTTCGGCCAGATTCGATCCAGATAGCCGAGAAACGCGTCCGGTGCGGCCAGCGTGCGCAAGGCGTCGGCAGTGGGTCCGCAGTCGACGACGACGGTGTCCCATTGGTCGTCGGACGCGAACTCGACGATCTCGATGAGACCCAGAATCTCTTGCGCGCCAGGCAAACCGGTCAGCTCGCCCGCATCGAGCGCGGTCAGTTCGGCACCGTGATCGTGGCCGGCGCCGACGCTCAACATCTTCGACGTTTCGCGGTAGCGCTCCTCGAGCAGCGCGAGGGTATCGATCTCGATAGCCTCCAACCCGTCCATCACGGAGTGGATCGCCGCAGTCGTGCCTGGATCGTGGGAGATCGATCTGCCGAGTGCGTCGCCGAGCGACTGCGCCTGATCGATCGACGCGAGCAGGACACGCTCGCCGGAACGCGCACGCGAGATGGCCGTCGCACACGCCAGCGTGGTCTTACCGACACCGCCCTTGCCGACGAAGAACTCGATTTTCGCCTGCTGCGCGGGGCGCTTACCGGTGCTCAGCCTTCGACTCGCTTCTTGAGTTCCTTCAGAGCCGTGTCGGTGATGACCTTTTCGGCCTTCCGCTTGAACATGCCGATCATCGGGATGTTCAGATCGACGGTGAGTTCGTAGGTCACCTCGGTGGTGCCGTCGGGTCGCGGTTCGAGCGAATAGGTCCCGTACTGCGCCTTCTGCAGTTCACCACGCACGAGTTCCCAGCTGACCGATCTACCGTCGGCAGACCAGTCGTAGACGAGGTCGTAGCTGTCGGTGACGATGCCGGCATCGAGTACGAACCGAACCTTGTGTGCGCGCTTGTCGGGACCCTGCTCGAGCACCTCGACCGTCTTCGCGGCCGCTACCCATGCCGGGTATCGATCGAAATCGGCGATGACGTCCATCACCTTGTCTGCGGGGGCCGCAATGAGGATCGACCTGTACGTCTTGTCGGCCATCGGGGCTACCGATTCCTTTCGCCTTGCAAACGTCATCGAGACCGGACTGCGCTGGCCGGAGAAGACGCCTGACTATCACACACGAAGCGCCGGTTACGGACAATCCCACCAGCGTCAGGCCGGCGGCTCTCCCGCGGCTCTACCCGCCTCCAGAAGCGCTTTGACCTCGAACGACATTCTCTTACCCGCGACTCGGCGGGCACGATTGGAAGGACCGAGATCACTCGGATCGAGCGCACCGACCGGCTCGGCATGCAGGAAGTAGTGCAGGATCACCCCGTCGAGAGCGGGTTCGAGCCACACCTCCATCGTTCCGACGATGGCGCCCGTGACCGTCCAGCGAAAGCCCTGCGGGCCGCGATTCTCGCGAACTTCGACGGTGAGGTCCGGCCACCACTGCCGCCATTTGGACGGCGACGATATCGCGTCCGCAACCCGCTCTGCGGGTGCCGCGACGAACGTCTGATCGGCGACCTGGATGCTACTCACGCGAGGAGCCTAATCGACCCGATCGGACGCTCCAGCAAGCAACCCGGCCAGCTTGGCCGCGATCACGTCCCAGCGCCAATCGGCGGCAACCCACTCGCGCCCTGCCGCTCCCATCGCCGCCGCGCGGTCACGATCGGAGAGCACGCCGATGACGGCCGCGCTGACCTGCGCAACCGACCGTCCGTCGACGACATGACCCGTTTCGCCCTCGCGGACCGTTTCGGGCGCGCCGCCCGAACGGCCGGCGATGACGGGAACACCGGTCGCCGAGGCTTCGAGGAACACGATGCCGAGGCCCTCGACGTCCAAGCCTGCACCTCGGGTCCGGCACGGCATCGCGAAGACGTCGGCGATCGTGTGGTGTGCCGCCAGTTCGGCGGACGGGACACCACCGGTGAACACGATGTGATCGGCGACGCCGCTCTCGCGCGCCAGCTTGCGTAGCGTGTCCTCGTAAGGTCCGCCGCCGACGACGACAAGTGTTGCGCCGTCGATCTTTTCGCGAATCGACGGCAGTGCCTTGATCAGGATGTCCTGGCCTTTGCGTGGTACGAGTCGCGACAGACACAGAATCGTCGGCTTGTCCCCGAGCGCATATCGTTTCCGCAGTTCCGCCCGCGCTGCCGGGTCCGGCCGGAACTTGTCGCTCTGCACCCCGGGTGGCAGGTGTTCCAGTGCCGCACGCGCACCGAAGGCCGATGCGAACCTGCCGCGGGTGTAATCGCTGACATAGGTGACGACGTCGGTGTGGTCTCCGATGACACGCAACGTCTGGCGAGCGGCGGGCAACATCGACCAGCCGACCTCGTGCCCATGTGTACTTGCAACAATTCGTTGCGCGCCTGCCCGCCGCAAGACGGGAGACAACACCGCGAGCGGTGCTGCGGCACCGAACCACACGCTGTCGCAGCCCCTCGACGCGATGAGCTTCGCCGCGCGCCGCGCAACCAGCGGCGTCGGCACCATCAGGGTCGTCGGGTGCCGGACGACCTCGAAGGGCTGTTCGGCGTCGAAACGGGTGTGCGAATCACCACGCCACCGTGGGGCGTAGACGACGAGGTCGTCTGCTGGAAGCCGCGTTGCAAGAGCATGCAGGTACGACTGGATGCCGCCGGGCCGGGGCGGGAAATCGTTGGTGACAAGCAGGGTACGAGCCATGCGGGAGACCTTACGGTGACACGCGATTCGAGGGCGGCGGTGCTGGGAGATCTGCTAGATCCAGCGGCACCGGCTGGTTACGTCTGCGGCTGCAGCCACTCCGACCAGCCGCGTACGAGGTCGGCCGTTCCGATGCCGAGTACCTCTCGCAGGACCCGGTCCACACCGGCCTCGTCGATCGGTCCACGTGCGAGCGCTCTGTACAGCGCAACGAGCGCGGGCTCACCGAATTCCGCTGCGACGTAGGCACATACGGCCCACCCCTGCTCGTAGGCAAGCCGAGCGGTAGCGCTCGCCGCGAAGTCTGCATCCGAAGGAAGGGCGACGGGGAGGCCGAACGCGTCCACCTCCGCGACGAGTGTCGGTGCGATCCGGCCGAGCGACAGACCTGTCCCCCGATAACCGGAATAGTCGGCGAAACCTTCGAGCAGCCACATCGGTGAACCGTCGACGGTCACAGCCCTCGTTGCGATGTGCGTGAGTTCGTGGCGCAATACCGCCCTGCGCGTCACGTCGTCGAGACGTTGCGCCGCAGTCGGACTGAAGACGACACGCTGCCCTGTCACGGGCGGTGTCCGGACGATGTCGGACACGCTGACCGCCGCGATCTCACTCCCGCTGTAGCTGCCACCGACGAGCTCGACGAACTCGTCGCGGCTCGACGTCGCGATGACGAGTGCGGACCTCGCCCAGTCGGTCCCCCAGAGTTCGGTGACAGAAGGAACGGCCGTGCTCACTTCGGCGGCAAGTGCGTTCACGTTGTCGGCGTCGTCGAGGTGACCGAGCACCACGGACGTGCGACCGTTTCCTGTGGGGACGGACTTCGCCAGCAGTGGTCCGAAATCCCAAGGGCCACGCCAGGTTACGCGATCTCCGACGGGTGCGTCCGATACCAGCAGCCAGGTCTCGCCGCGCCGTGCGAGGGTGAGGGCAACAGGCTTTCGCGTCGGCGCTGCGTCGGGTCCGGTGACGGCGTAGCGAAGATAGACCGGAGGCATCCAGACATCCGAGGCCTGCAGCGCGTCGGTGGTCTCGGGAGGAACCGGTGTTTCCGGTTCGGTGCCGATGTCGAAACCGAAGTCGGCGAGCGGAACGTTGCGCAGATTCTGCGCTCTGCGAACTTCTCGGTCGAGAAACCCTGCGGCGGCGTCACGGTCGAACAGGGCGGCCAGTGCTGCCGTGTCACCGCTGCGTAGCGCACGGGCCCAACTGTCGAGCAGCGTCTGCACATCGGCTTGTCGAGCGGTCGTGTAGGGATCGGGTGGTGCCGCTGATACTGCGGTCTGCTCTGCGTTGTCTTCTCGCGACTCGAAGGCGAACACTGCGCCGACGATTGCCAGTGCCACCGCGAGACCGAGGAGCGCGAAAAGCTCCCAGCGTGGTGTCCGCCGACCTAGGTCGGCGTCGAGGGGTGAAATCCGCTGTCCTGCGAATCAGTACCGGCGGGCGCCGTAGTACGGGTAGGAACCCATGGGCGAGATCGCGACCGGAACACCGAAGGTCGAGGCGTGGAGCACGTTGCCGTTGCCCGCATAGATACCGACGTGCGAGGCGTCCGAGTAGAACCCGACGACATCGCCGGGCTGCAGGTCGTTCTTGTCGACCGGAGTTCCCGCCGACATCTGGGCCTGGCTGGACCGCGGCAGCGTCTTACCAACCTGCTTGTAGGCCCACACGACGAGTCCGGAGCAGTCGAAAGAGTTCGGTCCAGCAGCTCCCCAGACATAGGGGCTACCGATCCGTGTGATCGCAGCCTGCAGCGCGCCCGTTCCCGATCCGGGAATCAGGCCTTGGAGCAGCACACTTGGATCGAAGCCAGGCGGAAACGCGCTACCGACGAGCATTGCCTGCTCTGCGCCGGACAACGCACCCCATGCCTGGGTGACCCCCGCGATCGCGACCTGGAGTTCGCTCTGCTTCTTCTGCAGATCGGCGCTGACGGCCTTGGCCTGCTCCGACGCGGCCTTGGCCGCCTCGACCGAGACCTTCGAAGCCTGCTCTGCGGCCGCCGCCGCGGTGATCGCCTTCTGGAATTCGGCGACATCGGATGCAGCTTCGGTCCCGAGCACGTCGAGCGCGGACATCTGGTCGAGCATCTGCTGAGGCGAATCGCTGGTCAGCACGGCGAACAGGCGATTGGGACGCGCGCCCTGATACGTCGCGACAGCGATGCGGTCGATGACGGGCTGGTACTCGGCGATTTTCGCCTGCTCGACCTTCACGAGGTCCTGATCGGCAGCAAGCTTGGCATCGGCAGCCTTTTGCGCCTCGACCTTCTTGTCGAGATCTATCTGCGCGTTGTGCAGAGACTCGTTGATCTGTTCGGATTCGCGAGCAAGGGTGGTGAGCTGCTGCATGGCATCGCTCGCGTTACCGGGCGGCAGCGCGACGGGATCGGCGACAGCCGTCCCTGTCGGTGCCGCGGCCAATGCGACGCTGAGCAGACCTACTGCGACTGCGCTGCCTATCGAGCGCTTCACGCGGTGTGACGCCACGGAACAGTTCTCCGTTCATCCGTCTTTCGCCGGACCGAGGTGGTCCGGCGCTTGCTTCGGCTGCGACGGACAGCCTTGGAAATCAGCCTTTGACCTCGTCAGTTGCGCGGAGGTCTCGGTTAGGTTACGGAATGGCATACGGCGCTGTCCAGCCGAGGTCCGGTCTCGCCATCTCGAGGTGGTAACGCGCCGCGGCCGCGTCGTTGCGGTCCGAGCCAGGTGTCGAGCCTGAGGTCGGCCGAAGGATCCGTAACTCCCGGCCGACTCTTGGACCGTACACGGCGAAGAGCGGGCTGGTTTCCCAGCCCGCTCTTCTCGTCGTGAATGTCCGAATGCCTCGCAGGCGTCGGATCAGGGGTCGATCAGACGCGGCGTGCCGCGTAGATCGCCATCGAGTTCAACGGCGCGTAACGCACCGGCGTGCCCGACGTGGAGGCATGGATGATGTTTCCGTCGCCTGCGTAGATCCCTGCGTGTCCGCCACCGTTGTAGATGATCACATCGCCGACCTGCAGGTCCGACAGCGACACGGGGACGCCTACGCCGGCCTGTGCGCCACTGGTACGCGGGAGGCCGATGCCGGCCTGCGCGAATGCCCACTGGACGAGACCGGAGCAGTCGAAAGCGTTCGGGCCGGCTGCGCCGTAGACGTACGGTGCGCCGAGCTTGGACTGCGCTGCCTCGACTGCACGCTGGCCGGCACTGAAGACCGGTGCGGGCGGTGCGAAAGGCGCGCCGGGGGTACCTGGGAACTGCGGGATCGGAAGGTTCGGAACCGCAGGGACGTCGAAGGTTCCGACGCCCGGGATGTTGAACGGCTCGGCCATCGCCGGTGCGGCCGGAAGAATCATCGCGCCGAGTGCCATTGCCCCTGCGACGGCTGCCCGACGCGCGGGTCGATGAGAATTGGATGACGCCATGAAAAAGTGCTCCGTTTCTTCCACTCATCCACCGGCCGGGTTAGCCTGCCGCTTTCACGGTAATTCCTTCGGAGTTGGTGTCGTACATGAAGAAAGGTG
>NZ_JBIMSN010000010.1:0-699 GCF_043944905.1 Antrihabitans spumae | reverse complement strand
GAAAACCCAATCCGAAACAGATCAAGCCGGCACGTCAGCCCGGAGAAAGATCTGGGTTAACAGCTCCATCGTTGGGAACGAGATTGTCTTCAGCTTTTCCCTTGGTGCCTCGCCGTCTTTCCCCGTTGACGCTTTCCGCTTCAGTGCCAGTTGGCCGGATAGCCAAATTGATCCCTGGCTAAGGGAGTTCGAAGGCTATGCCGCCTGCGTGTATACCCTCGGAGGAGACCGAGATGATGTCTACACGCCCAATCGACCCGAGCCGGTTGCCTGCCAGCGCGCTGCTGAGGCCGCCACCAATGCCTCGAACGTGGCCCAGGATCTCTATGGGCAGTTGGATGCCAACGGTGACGAGTGGCTGGACGGCGAAGAGGACGCTATGAGGCATTGCACGTGGAATGCGTTCATGGCACAGGATTCGCTAGTCGGGCCGGACTGGGCGCGCAGCATTAGCAGCCTCCATGAACGCCGCAATCCTAATGAGCTCGATACTGCGAGCATGGATAAAGACAACAACGAATATGGGGTTCTCCTTTTCGAAACGGGAAATGCCAGCGATGCGACTGAAGCTGTCCAATCCTGCCAGAATGCCGTCGAAGACAATTCACTCACGATCCTGAATCCGAACCCAAGCTAACCCAGATCTTTCTCCGGGCTGACGTGCCGGCTTGATCTGTTTCGGATTGGGTTTTCGATCTT
>NZ_JBIMSN010000001.1:0-15017 GCF_043944905.1 Antrihabitans spumae | reverse complement strand
GCCGTCGTCTACGAAATCCACCTGACCAGCATAGGTCCACTTAAGCAGATAAGCAGTAAGCATGTGCTAATCGTAGCGGCACCCACCGACACACTTTCGACGCAAAGTACCTGCACAACACCACAATTTCACCTACTACTCGTGAGTCTTTTCGGAGGGCCGAACCACCGAAAAGACTAACGAGGCGCGGAGCGCCCTACCAGTACAGACCCGGCACCCTGCGGGTGAAACCGACTCCCGGTGTGGGTAAGGCCATCAGCGGCGCCAGCAGCGTCTGCGTCACGGACTTCGCCTCGGTCCGGGTTTGCTCCTTCACCACGGGAGCCTTGTCCCCGCTGCCCTTCGCGGCCGACGACTCGGGAAATGCCTTGTACACCTGATGCAGGACGAATCGCTTGAGGTCCGGCGCCAACAAGCCGACGTAATCGGCGACGGTCCCGACGGGGGTGTCGATCCGGTCCGGACGATCGACGAGGGCACGCACGACTCGCTCGGCGGCACTCTCCGGACTGTCGACCGGCAACGACGAGTACGCGGCGGTGGGCGCGATCATCGGTGTGCGAACGAGCGGCATCCGAATGGAGGTGAAAGTAATTCCCGCATCGAGGTTTTCGGCCGCGGCGATCGTGGCGAATGCGTCGAGCGCCGACTTGCTCGCGACGTAGGCGGAGAACAGTGGCGCCTTGGTTTGCACGCCTATCGACGAGATGTTCACGACGTGGCCGAAGCCGCGTTCGCGCATCGATGGCAACAGCGCAAGGACAAGGCGCACGGCCCCGAAGTAGTTCACAGCCATCGTTCGCTCGAAGTCGTGCATCCGCTCGGTCGAACTGATCACAGACCGTCGAATGGACCGGCCTGCATTGTTCACCAGGTAGTCGACCCGACCGTGATCGTTCAGCACGTTCTTGACCAGCATCGCGACGGCTTCGGGATCGGTGATGTCGCAGACGTAGCCGTGCGAGTCGCCACCGTCGGCGCGAATCGCAGCCACCGCGGCGTCCAGATCCTCGGCACCTCGGGCAACCATCAGCACCGTTGCACCACGCCGAGCGAGCGCATGCGACGAGGCAAGTCCGATGCCCGACGACGCACCTGTCATCAGCACGACGCGGCCGCGGAAGCCGTCGGGGCCGGAGACCCGTCGCAGACGAGCCGGGTCGAGGTCGTCAGCCCAGTAGCGCCAGATCTTGCCGGCGTAGGTCGACAGTTCGGGGACGGTGATGCTGCGATCGAAGCGCAGCGCCGATCTAGTGAACGTGGATCCTAGCCTCGCGTCGACGAGCACACGATCTATTGCGGCACTTGGTATTCCGAACCGAGCCATCGTGAAGTCGCGGATTGCTCGCACTCCGGGAACGGCACCCATCCGGGCCAGCGGCGCTCGCACCCCTGGCACGGGTACGACTGCGCTGGGAGCTCCGGCAGCGGTCGCGAAAGCGGCGTAAACCTCATGGAGCGGTTGGGGTTTCGGGTTGACGAGGTGGAACGTCTGCTTGCTTCGGCCGTCTGCGGACACGAGCGCCGCGACGGCTCGGGCGACATAGTCGACAGGGACGATGTTCGTCGACCCGATGTTCGGCAGGGCGATCGGCATCGGAGACGGCAGTTGCGCCAATCGGGACAGTGCAGTGAAAAACGAGTACGGACCGTCGACCTTGTCGATCTCGCCGCTCTCGGAATCGCCGATGACGATCCCGGGTCGGTAGATCCGCCAGGCAAGGCCGGGACTCGTCCGAATCTGTTGTTCAGCGGCAAAGAACGCACGGTGGGTTCGTGTCGGAAAGCTTTGTCCCAGATCGAGATCGGCTTCGTCGAAGGACCCGCGGTGATCGCCTGCGACAGCAACCGAGGACACGTGATGCAACATCGCGCCGCAGCGCTGTGCAAGTGCGATCACGGCCGCAGTGTCTGCCGCGTGGGCATCGGTGTTGCCTCGTCCGGCTCGGTGTGCGGGACCGATGTGGACGATGTTTCGCACCTTGGGCGGATCGATGTCCATACCGAAATCCGCGGCGGTCAGGTCGCCCGTCAGCGCGAGAATGCGTTCGGCCTCAGGCCATTCCGCTGTCGAACTGGCGAGTTCGGCACGCTCGCGCGGGTTGACGAGCACATGGACGACGGCATCGGAGTCGGCCTGAAGCAATGCGCGCAGAACGCGGCGACCGAGAAATCCGGAGGCGCCGACGACAATATGGTTCTTCACTCGATTCTCCTGTGCCCTTTGGTCTTTCGGAATATTCGATAGACCTTGACTACGTGAGAACCTCGACGTCGCTCACTCCTGCGATACGAGCCAACGTAGGTGCCCGCGCGGCTGGCAGCAAGTGAAGGTGGGAATTTTCACACCGAGGCGAGACGTCTACGACCAGATCGGTCAGCCCGGCTGCCTTGTCCAATCGAGTAGCTCGTCGACTTCCCACGTGTTGATCACACGGTCCGCAGGCACGTCGCACGCCTCCGCGCGCTCGCAACCATATCCCTGCCAGTCCAGCTGACCTGGCGCGTGCGCGTCGGTATCGATCGAGAAGTGGCAGCCCGTTTCGAGAGCCATCTCGATGAGTCGTCGTGGTGGGTCGCGGCGCTCGGGCCTGCTGTTGATCTCGACGGCCGTTCCGAAACGTCGGCACGCCTCGAAGACCACCTCGGCGTTGAACTTCGACTCCGGACGAGTTCCACGTCCACCTTCGACGAGACGACCCGTGCAATGGCCGAGCACGTCGACGTTCGGATTGGCGATCGCGTAGACCATTCGACGTGTCATGGTGTCGGAATCCGCGCGCAGGTTCGAGTGCACGCTCGCAACGACGATGTCGAGTTCGGCCAACAGATCAGCGTCCTGATCCAGGCCACCGTCGTCGAGGATGTCGACCTCGATACCGGTGAGGATGCGGAACGGGGCAAGCTCGGCATTCAGCTCGGCGATGATGTCCAATTGACTTCGCAACCGCTCGGCGGACAACCCGTTCGCGACGGTCAGGCGCGGCGAATGGTCGGTCAGCGCACAGTATTCGTGACCGAGAGTTGCTGCGCGGCGCATCATTTCATCGATCGGGCTGCCACCGTCCGACCAATCCGAGTGCGTGTGCAGGTCGCCGCGCAGCGCGGCGAGCAGTTCTCGCCCGCCGGTGCCGATCTCGGCAGCCTGACTTTTCAATTCCGTGAGATACACCGGTTCGCCACCTGCCGCGGCCTCGCTGATGACCTTTGCGGTCTTCGGTCCGATCCCAGGCAGGTTGGTCCACGTGTTCGCTTTCGCGTGCAGGACACGCTGCGCATCGGTGAGGTCGGAGACGATGTCGGCGGCTCGACGGTAGGCCTTGACTCGATGCGTCTCGGCTCGCGATCGCTCGAGCCAGAACGCGACCTCCCGCAGCGCTTCGATCGGATCCATGAACCCATCCTGGCGGATCGACCGACATCACGTTGCCCGGGGTCGGGCTGACGCCGGTGTTACCGTTCGGGCGTGACGTCGGAAACCACCACATTCGATTCGCCGTACTCGCATGGGTTCGCAACTGTCGCGGTCGCTGTGCCGTCCGTTCGAGTAGCCGATCCACGGTTCAGTGCCGACCAGACCAACGCGCTCGTGCGCCGCGCGGCTGCCGGTGGCGCGGCCTTCGTCGCGTTTCCCGAACTCGGACTTTCCGCGTACAGCATCGACGACCTGGTCCAGCAGGACGCATTGCTCGACGCGAGCCTCGATGCGCTCGAATCGGTTCGGTCGGCGACCCGCGGATTGTCGATCGTGGTAGCGGTCGGGGCACCACTTGCTTTCGGCGCGAGCCTGTTCAACTGTGCGGTCGTGCTGCAGGACGGCCGGATACTGGGCGTCGTTCCGAAGTCGTATCTCCCCAACTACCGAGAGTTCTACGAGCAGCGGTACTTTGCCGCAGCGCGCGACATCGTGACCGACACCGTACGGCTTCTCGGTAGCGACGTTCCTTTCGGCACCGACCTGTTGTTCGAGGCACGTGGCATTGCCGGCTTCACACTGCATGTCGAAGTGTGCGAAGACCTTTGGGTGCCGATTCCGCCGAGCACCTGGGCGGCACTCGGTGGCGCAACCGTCCTCGCGAACCTGTCCGCAAGCAATATCACCACTGGCAAGGCCGACTACCGACGTGCGTTGTGCACGGCGCATTCCGCTCGCTGCATCGCCGCCCACCTGTATGTGAGTGCGGGATTCGGTGAGTCCACGACCGACCTGGCGTGGGACGGCGACGCACTCGTCACCGAGAACGGCACACTGCTTGCCCGCTCCGAACGGTTCGCGACCGACGAGCAACTCGTTTTCGCCGACATCGACCTCGATCGACTTCGTCAAGAACGTATGCGCACGACCAGTTTTCAGGATCAGGTCGGCGACTTCTCCGATCGCGCACGGGCGTTGCGGCGCATACCTTTCGATGTCCCCGCCGAAAATACGCACCCGGACGAGTCCGTCGAACTCCGCCGCGCGGTCCCCCGCTTTCCCTACGTGCCAAGTGATTCCGCCGATCGCGACGCATTGTGCCGCGAGGTGGAGAGCATCCAGGTGCAGGGCCTGACCAAGCGGCTGCGCAGTTCCGGCATCGATCGCATCGTCATCGGAGTGTCGGGAGGCCTCGACTCGACGCTCGCGTTGCTCGTGGCCGTCGAGACGATGGACCGACTCGCTCTGCCACGCACCAACGTCCTCGGCTACACGATGCCCGGTTTCGCAACGGGGTCGGCATCGCTCGGACGCGCGCACGACCTCATGCGAGCTCTCGGCGTAGCAGCGGCCGAGATCGACATCAGACCGTCGTGCCTACAGATGCTGAAGGATCTCGACCACCCGTACGCCCGCGGCGAGCAGGTGTACGACGTGACCTTCGAAAATGTCCAGGCCGGCGAGCGTACGTCGCACCTGTTTCGCCTCGCGAACCAACAGAGCGCGATCGTGCTCGGAACCGGTGATCTCAGTGAACTCGCTCTCGGGTGGTGCACCTACGGCGTCGGCGATCAGATGTCGCACTACAACGTCAACGGCTCGGTTCCCAAAACGCTGATCCGACATCTCGTGCGCTGGATGATCAAGTCGGACAGGTACTCCGACGAGACGTCGGTTGTGCTCGGCGCCATCCTCGACGACGTCATCTCACCGGAACTCGTTCCCGCAGGCGCCGACGGTCAGGCGCAGGACACCGAAGCCGCGATCGGTCCGTACGAACTGCACGACTTCTTTCTCTACTACCTCACCCGGTTCGGATATCGGCCGAGCAAGATCGCCTACCTCGCGCACGTTGCATGGCGCGACCGCACCCGCGGCGACTGGTCCGATCTGATTCCGCCCGACGGTCGGCACGAATACGACCTCGCGACGATCGAAGGATGGTTGACGGTCTTCCTTGATCGCTTCATGCGCAATCAGTTCAAACGCTCCGCGATGCCGAACGGCCCGAAAGTCGGTTCCGGCGGCTCGCTTTCGCCCCGGGGTGATTGGCGCGCGCCGAGTGACGCGTCGTCGGCGGCGTGGCTCGACGAGTTGCGCCGCGGCGTTCGCGGTCAATAGTGCTTGCTGTACTTCACAAATGCGACGCCGTCGTTGAATACACGACTGGACGTCACACGAAAGGTGAGGGGTTCGACCGAGCGACCGCCGGTACCGAACAGCGGCCGACCAGCACCGAGCACGATCGGATAGAGCTTGAGATAGATCTGGTCGATCTCGGGCAGTAGGTGGTGCGCAAGTTCGCCACCACCGCACAACCAGATTCCGAGACCCATCTCCTTCTTCAGGGCACGCACCGTCTCCAACGCGTCCGTCTTCACCAATTCGATTGCGGGATCCGGACTCTCGGTCAACGTCGTCGACACGACGTACTGCCGTAGATGTGCGTACGGACTGGAGGTGCCGGTCTTGACCCCGAAGTCGTGAGTCTTGCGCCCCATCAGAACGGTGTCGAAGGTGTCGTTCGTCGCGTCGATACCGAGGGCTTCGCGCACTCGTGCCGGCAGCGTCTCCGGATACTGCGCAGTGATCGCCGGACCGTGATCACCTCCGACCGGAAAGAAGTCGACGGTACCGTCCGCGGCGGCGATGAATCCGTCGATCGTCGAGGCAACGTAGTACGTGAGCTTTCGCACCGACCCTCCTTAACGAACACTCCCAGTTCGAAGCTTCCTATGCACCGTAGCCTGCGCGGGGAGCCGTCGGAGAAGATATTTCGCGACTTCTACAGTCGTGGGCGCGGCTGACATTTCGGGCACGAGAAGGACGAGCGATTCATGAACTTCTCGCGGCGAATGGGTGCGCCGCAGCGACGGCACGGCCGGTCCTCACGACCGTAGGCGGCCAAGGAGCGTTCGAAGTACCCGGATTGGCCGTTGACGTTCACATAGAGCGAATCGAACGACGTGCCGCCCTTCGTAAGTGCCTCTCCCATCACCGATCCGACGTGGTTCAGCAGGCTTCGCAATTGCGGGCGGGTCAATTTGTCGGTGAGCCGATTGCCGTGAATCTTGGCGCGCCACAATGCTTCGTCGGCATAGATGTTCCCGACGCCCGACACGACGGTCTGGTCGAGCAGCGCACGTTTGATCTCGGTGTGCTTGCCGCGAAGGATGCTGACGACATTCTCTGCGTCGAAGAAGGAGTCGAGTGGATCACGCGCGATATGCGCGACCGGTTCCGGTACGACGGTGCCGTCGACTTCCAGCAGCGGCGCGAGTGCCCAACCTCCGAAGGTTCGCTGGTCGACGAAACGCAACTCGCGACCGGTATCGAGGACCGCGATGATGCGGGCATGCTTCTCGACCGGGGCGTCGGGCGGCTGCACCAACATCTGGCCACTCATACCGAGGTGCACGACGAGGGCGTCGCCGGAATCTTCCAAGGTCAGCCAGAGAAACTTGCCGCGCCGATCGGCACTGACGATCTGCTGCCCGGTGAGGCGTCCGACCAGGTCGTTCTCGCCCGTGAAATGGCGGCGAATCGCGCGCGGGTGCAGGACTTCGACTGCTTCGATGGACGCACCGACAACATGTGCCGCGAGCCCTCGACGAACGACCTCGACCTCGGGAAGTTCCGGCACGGTTGCGCTTGGCTACTTCTCGTCGGGCGACAGTGCCGCCCACGCTGAGCTAGCGGCCTTCTGCTCGGCTTCCTTCTTCGATCGACCGATGCCGGTGCCGAGAGCGTTCCCGCCGACGATGACCGTGGCGGTGAATTCTTTGTCGTGATCAGGGCCGGTCGAGGTGATTTCGTACGACGGTGGACCCTGGCCCTGTTCGGCCGTCAACTCTTGCAGGCTGGTCTTCCAGTCGAGACCCGCACCGATCCGAGGAGCGCGCTCGAGCAGACCGCGGAACAGGTCGAGGACGACGTCGCGTGCGGTATCGATGCCGTGTTCGAGGTGGACCGCACCGAGCAGCGACTCCATGCCGTCGGCGAGGATGCTCGGCTTGTCGCGTCCACCCGTCAGCTCTTCGCCTTTGCCGAGCAGCAGATGGCGACCGAGACCGCCCTCACCGAGCCCGCGAGCAACTTCGGCGAGTGCGTGCATGTTGACGATGCTCGCACGCAGCTTTGCGAGCTCACCTTCGGACTTCTCGGGGTGTGCGAGGTAGAGCTTCTCGGTGACGCTGAGACCCAGAACGGAATCGCCGAGAAACTCGAGGCGCTCGTTGGTAGGCAACCCGCCGTTTTCGTAAGCATAGGACCGATGGGTCAATGCCAAAGTCAACAGTTCGGGCTCGAGCGACACACCAAGCGCCGCGATGAGCACATCGTGCTCGTTCGCTCTGGCCTTGGTGGTATCTGCTGCGGAGCCGTCACCGTTGGAAGTGCCGACAGAGCCGGCTGGGCCTACAGGACTCTTGTCGCTCGTCACCAGTATCTCGTGTCGAGGACTAGACAGCCGCAGTGACCTGACGGCCCTTGTACGTGCCGCAATTCGGGCACGCGGTGTGGGGCAGCGTCTTCTCGCCACAGCCACGGTTCGGGCATGTGATGAGGGTAGGCACAGTGGTCTTCCACTGGCTGCGGCGCGACCTGGTGTTGGAACGCGACATCCGGCGCTTGGGAACGGCCACGACTAAATCTCCTCGGCTTCTTGTTTCACAGTCTGATTGCTGGCGGATCCTGCGCCTTGTACTTGCTTGGCAGCGAGCCCAGCCCAGCGAGGATCCAGTATCTCATGCCCGTGGTCGGATCCGGCAATCGCCAGGCGAACACCACATTCGGAGCACAGTCCCTGACAATCGGGACTGCACAACGGCTGCAGCGGCAACGCCAAACCGACCGCATCGATCACAACGGGCTCCAGGTCGACATGATCGTCGACGACCCGGTAGATCTCGTCTTCTTCTGTCGTCCGCTCTGTCGTGCTGTCCGGATATGCGAACAGCTCGGTCAGGTGGAGTTGAATCTCGTCGTCGAACGGCTCGAGGCAACGCGAGCACTCCCCGACCAGATCTGCACCGAGTGTGCCGGTGATCAGCACACCCTCCGAGACGGCCTCGAGGCGCAGATTCAGATCGACCTCTGCACCCTCCTCGATCGCAATGAGATCGAGGCCGATCCGCACCGGGGTGACAACCGTGCGCGTCACCTCACGCATGGACCCTGCTCGGCGTCCAAGTGTCCGGGTATCCAGCACAAAGTCGGCGTCGGTCAAACGACGACGCTGACTACCGGTACGAGCGGACATGCAAGGACTCCGTATGCGATGAGATCTGCGATGAGAGCGGGATCAGGGCTTGGGCAACCACCCCAGGGTACGGGAGGGCGCGCACGACTCCAAACCGCTGGTGCTGAGGCCCCCTAGGTAAGCGCCTAGCTCAGCGCCGCTCGCCCCGCCTGCTCTGTGCGTACTCGGGCACGTAATCGGAGGCGTAGTCGGGCACGCCCGCGCCGGTGCGAAGCTGCTGACGACCTCTACCAACGGAACGGATCGTGCCATTGAGGAGTTCCTCGAACTCCGCGAGCTTGGTGTCGACGTACAGATCGCACTCCGCGCGCAGTCGATCCGATTCCGCGTGGGCGGCGTCGATGACCCGTGCCGACTCGGCGTGCGCTGCCTGTGCGACCTCCGAGGCTGCGATCAAGCGTTCCTGCTCCGCGCGACCGTCGGCGACCGACAGCTCGTAGGACGCCTTGCCCGCTTCGATCATGCGATCCGCCTCGCCACGAGCCCGGCCCGTGACGCTTTCGTATTCGCGCTTGCCGTTGGCAATGGTCTGGTCGGCCTGCGCGTGCGCATCCGCGACCAACTGATCGGCGTGCGAGCTTGCTTCGGCGACCATCCGATCTGCCTGTGCTTTCGCATCGGCAAGGATGCGGTCGGCGTTGTCACGCGCCGAATCGATGGTGTTGACGGCTTCGGTGTTCGCGCTCGTCACCGTGTGATCGGCGGCAGCACGCGCATCCCCGACCAACTTGTCACGGTGGTCGAGCACGTCCTGTGCGTCGTCCAATTCTCCCGGCAATGCCTCACGAACGTCGTCGAGCAGATCCAGCACGTCGCCGCGTAGAACTACACAGCTGCGGGTCGGAGGGATCCCGCGCGCTTCTTCGACGATCGCGACCAACTCGTCGAGCGCCTCGAATACCCGGTACACAACAAACCCCAATCTCCAAGCGTCAGCCCGATAGGTCCTACATGGAAACAACTGCGGTCGGAGTGACATCGCAGCGCGAGAAATACCGCCACGAGACCACTACTCGTCCCAGTGTGCCCGTCGAGGCACCTGCCCGGCCGTTGCCGACTCGGTGTGTCGGGCTATCTGCTGGCCTCGATTTCCGCGAGTCTGCTTCGGTTCGGCTCCGGTTCAGCTGGTGGCGCGCTCGGCCAGCCGCGCCAAAAGACGCTTGTGTACCTCGGCAGGAAGCATGTCGGAGACATCGCCGCCGAAGGTCGCGACCTCTTTGACCAGCGAACTCGACAGATAGCTGAAGGTGGGATTGGTGGCGATGAACAGGGTGTCCACCCCGGTCAATTTCTGGTTCATCTGTGCCATTTGAATCTCGTAGTCGAAATCGTTCGCGCCGCGCAGGCCCTTGATGATTGCCTTGACACCTTGCTCACGTGCGAAATCGACGAGCAGGCCGTGCCACGATTCGACCCGAACCCCGCTCAGATGTGCCGTCGACTCGCGAAGCATCTCGATCCGCTCGTCGATCGTGAACAAACCCTGCTTGGATTTGTTGATCAACACGGTCACGATCACTTCGTCGAATTGCGCAGCGGCCCTGGCGATAACGTCGAGATGGCCATTGGTCACCGGGTCGAACGAGCCGGGGCACACCGCACCTGTCATGGATTCAGACGGTAGCAGGATCGGCAGCCGCTGGTTCTGGCTGCTCGAAAGTCGCAAGCTCGATCTTGGTTTCGCCGTACTTGCGCACCCTGACGACGTCGAAACCCGGCGGCCACGTCGTATCGGGTGACCGAGACGAGCGTTCGACGACGACGAGTGCGCCGTCCGCCAACCAGCCGCCGTCGCGAAGAGCCCGAAGGTCGGCAGTGACGGCGTCGTCGGCGACGGCATACGGCGGATCGGACAGCACCAGGTCGTAGGTACGTCCTGGCGAACCCGCGAGAACAGCTGCGACGGACGCGTGCTTGACCACCGCACCCGCCAGGCCGACCTCCGCGATGTTCCGCTTCACGACAGCGACCGCACGCGCATCGGATTCGACGAGCAACACGTGTTCGGCTCCACGCGAGAGTGCCTCCAGACCGAGCGCACCCGACCCCGCATAAAGGTCGAGCGCATTGATCCCGTCGAAATCGAGGCGGGTGAACAACGCACTGAAGACCGCTTCACGCACTCGATCCGAGGTCGGCCTCGTACCCGCAGGAGGCACCTGCAGCCGCCTGCCACCCGCGCTGCCCGCGACGATGCGCGTCACGTCGGTATGTACTCGATTGTCGTTCTCGCCGTGGCTATTCGGCGCTCGACTCCTCGCCGACCGAAATCTCCGCGAGTAGATCGCCACCCTCGACCTGCTGCACCGACCCGATCGCCACCCGGCTGACCACGCCGCTGCGCGGCGCCGTGATCGCCGCCTCCATCTTCATAGCCTCGATGGTCGCGATCGTGTCGCCGGCCGTGATCTTGTCGCCCACCTTGATCGCCAACGTCACGACACCGCCGAACGGTGCCGGGATGTGAGCCGGGTTCGACTTGTCGGCCTTCTCCGCGGCAGGAACCTCGGCCGCGATCGAGCGATCACGCACCGACACCGGACGCAGCTGACCGTTGATGATGCACATCACCGTGCGCATGCCACGTTCGTCCGGCTCCGAGATCGCTTCCAAGCCGATCAGCAGCACGACGCCTGGCTCCAACGTGACGCGATGTTCCTCGCCACTGCGCAGACCGTAGAAGAACTGGTTGGCCGACAGTCCCGAGGTGTCGCCGTACTTTTCGCGGTGGGCGAGGAATTCCTTCGTGGGACCGGGGAACAGCAGCCGATTGAGAGTTCCCTGCCGTTCGGCCGACGTGCCGTCCAGTCCGGCCTCGTCCTCTGCGGTCAACGGCGTCACCGGCTTTGCCTCGCTGCGACCTTCGAGCGCCTTCGTGCGGAACGGCTCCGGCCACCCACCCGCAGGGGTACCGAGTTCGCCACGCAGGAAACCGATCACCGAATCCGGGATATCGAACTTGTTCGGAGCCGCCGCGAATTCGTCGACGCTGACACCGCTACCGACGAGCGAGAGCGCAAGGTCACCGACCACCTTCGACGACGGCGTCACCTTGATCAACCGACCGAGCAAACGGTCTGCCGCCGCGTATTTCGCCTCGACCTCTTCGAACTTGTCACCCAAGCCGAGTGCGATCGCCTGCTGCCGCAGGTTCGACAACTGACCGCCAGGAATCTCGTGGGTGTACACGCGACCGGTCGGAGCAGGCAGACCCGACTCGAACGGCTTGTAGACCTTGCGCAGCGCTTCCCAGTACGGCTCCAGATCGCAGACCGCTTGCAGGTCCAGGCCACTGTCGCGGTCGGTGTGCGCCGACGCTGCCACGATCGCCGACAGCGCGGGCTGGCTTGTGGTTCCGGCCATCGCCGCGCTCGCGCCGTCGACCGCGTCCGCACCGGCCTGCCACGCGGCGAGGTAGGTCGCGAGCTGGCCACCCGGGGTGTCGTGGGTGTGGATGTGGACCGGTAGATCGAAGTTCTCCCGCAGTGCTGTCACCAGTGTTGCGGCCGCGGGTGCGCGTAGTAGTCCGGCCATGTCCTTGACCGCGAGCACGTGTGCGCCTGCCTCGACGATCTGCTCGGCGAGGCGCAGGTAGTAGTCGAGGGTGTAGAGCGTCTCGTTCGGATTCGCGAGGTCGCCGGTGTAGCTCATCGCGACTTCGGCTACGGCAGTGCCTGTTTCACGGACCGCGTCGATGGCAGGGCGCATCTGATCGACGTTGTTGAGTGCGTCGAAGATCCGGAAGATGTCGATGCCCGTCGCTGTCGCTTCGGAGACGAAGGCACGTGTCACCGCCTCCGGATACGGCGTGTAGCCGACGGTGTTGCGACCACGCAGCAGCATCTGCAAGCAGATGTTCGGGATCGCCTTACGCAGAGCGGCGAGGCGCTCCCACGGGTTTTCGTGCAGGAACCGCAATCCGACGTCGTAGGTCGCACCGCCCCACGCTTCGATCGACAGCAATTCCGGAGTCAACCGAGCGACATGGCCCGCTACGCCGAGCAGACCGGTCGTCCGTACCCGGGTCGCCAGCAACGACTGATGCGCGTCACGGAACGTCGTGTCGGTGATGCCGAGTGCTTTCTGCTCCCGCAGAGCCTTCGCGAAACCCTCCGGCCCGAGCGCGAGCAACCGTTGGCGCGAGCCGTCCGGCGGCGCAATCGACAGGTCGATATCGGGCAGCTTGTCCAACGGGTAGACCGTCGACGGACGTTCGCCGTGCGGCTTGTTCACCGTGACGTCGGCGAGGTAGTTCAAGATTTTGGTGCCACGGTCGGCAGAACTGCGCAGCGTCAACAGCTGCGGACGTTCCTCGATGAACGAGGTCGTCACGTTGCCTGCTCGGAAATCGGGATCCTCGAGCACGGCCTGCAGGAACGGAATGTTCGTCGCGACACCACGGATCCGGAACTCGGTCACCGCTCGGCGCGCACGCGCGACCGCGGTCTCGAAATCGCGTCCGCGACACGTGAGCTTGACCAGCATCGAATCGAAGTAGGCGCCGACCTCCGCGCCGAGCGATGACCCACCATCCAGGCGTACCCCGGCACCGCCCGGACTGCGGTAGGCGGTGATGCGGCCGGTGTCGGGTCGAAAGCCGTTGGCCGGATCCTCGGTGGTGATGCGGCACTGCAAGGCCGCGCCGCGCAACACGATCTTGTCCTGGCTCAGTCCGAGATCGTCGAGGCTCTCCCCCGCCGCGATCCGCAACTGCGACGACACGAGGTCGACGTCGGTGACCTCTTCGGTCACCGTGTGCTCGACCTGAATACGAGGGTTCATCTCGATGAAGACGTGGTTGCCACGTTTGTCGAGGAGGAACTCGACCGTGCCTGCACAGGTGTAACCGATCTCCTTCGCGAAGGCGACTGCGTCGGAGCAGATCTTGTCGCGCAGTTCCTCGGGCAGGTTCGGCGCAGGCGCGAGTTCGATGACCTTCTGGTGCCGACGCTGCACCGAGCAGTCACGCTCGTAGAGATGGATGACGTTGCCCTGCTGATCGGCGAGGATCTGGACCTCGATGTGGCGAGGGTCGATGACCGCTTGCTCGAGGAAGACCGTCGCATCGCCGAACGCCGACTCCGCCTCGCGTGCGGCGGCTTCGATCGACTCCTTGAGCAACCCCGGTTCCGCGACGCGACGCATGCCGCGTCCGCCACCACCGGCGACCGCTTTGACGAACAGCGGAAACTGCATGGTCTTCGCGGCGTCGAGCAACTCGTCGACATTGGCCGACGGCTCCGACGATGCGAGCACCGGCAGCCCGGCCGCTTTGGCCGCGGCGATCGCACGCGCCTTGTTACCGGCGAGTTCGAGAATCTCCGCTGACGGACCCACGAAGGTGATGCCCTCCGCAGCGCACGCCGACGCGAGGTCCGGGTTCTCCGACAGGAAACCGTAGCCCGGGTAGATGGCATCTGCCCCAGCACTTTTCGCTGCCGAGACGATCTCGTCGATCGAGAGGTACGCCCGGACCGGGTGGCCTTCCTGACCGATCTGATAACTCTCGTCCGCCTTCAGCCGATGGACCGAGTTGCGGTCCTCGTACGGAAAGACGGCGACAGTACCGATGCGTAGTTCGTACGCAGCGCGGAACGCGCGGATAGCAATCTCGCCACGATTGGCAACCAAGACTTTGGAGAACATTGGCTTAACGTACCGGCACGTGCGACCTCTCAACGCCTGTGGCGGCGATATTGCAAAACTTCACAGCGATCTTCGCAACCTGTGAGGTATCTGCAGCGAAGATGCGGCCCCCACCACGGCATATACTCACCTTGCAGCTGGTTCGCCGGTGAGGTCACGAGGAGCCCCGAAGACCCCGTCAGCGTCGAAGCTCGGAGCCACGCAAGTGTCTTCCGAGTGAGAGGGAATCCGGTGAGAATCCGGAACTGTCCCGCAGCGGTAAGCAGGAACGACCACCGTCACACGCACTGGGTGCAACGCCTGGGAAGCGACGGTCACTAGGTTCGGCCGATGTGCGCCGAGTGCCTGCGAGTCCGAAGACCTGCCGACTGTGTTGGGTACGCCGTACCCAGCGGACTCCGCCTCGTGGATTGGGCGAGCATCCTTGCGTGGTGGTTCCCTGCAGTTTGTGCGCTCCGGGCTCCCGCGGGATGCCGCACCGTCGGGCGGTGGCCACTTTCGCCACACCCATGGAGAAACACACCGTGACATTCTCGGCAACAGTCCTCGGCACCCCACGTATAGGGCCGAGGCGTGAACTCAAGAGAGCGATCGAGTCGTACTGGGCGGGCAAGATCGACCAGGTCGAACTCGCGTCCGGGCCTTGCCCCCGCGTGTTGGACACGCTTAATCCCGGACAGAGTCCGGGGGAAGCGA